>JADHVQ010000078.1 GCA_016783905.1 Bacteroidales bacterium
ATTCGCCATTCGCCATCCAGAAGCGAATAGCGAACCGCGAAAAACGAAAAGCGAACAACGAAAAGCGAAAAGCTCTTATACCGATATCATTACAAGCAAACAGGAGTCGTTTTCCCTCACCCTCGACCTCCGCGGTAAGCGGGCTGATGAAGTATTTCTGGAACTACAGCGCTTTATTGACGACGCTATTTTATTGTCGATCAAAGAAGTACGGATTTTGCATGGCAAAGGGACAGGAGCTTTACGGCAGGTCACGCGCAACTACCTCAAAGGGGTGAAAGAGGTAAAAAGTTATCAGGACGAAGCATTAGAACGGGGAGGGGCGGGGGTTACGGTCGTAAGTCTGGAATGAGGAGTGAAGAATGAGGAATGAGGAATTTTTATGATTTTTTAACATTTCACCTTTTCCATCAGCCGAAGGCTTTATCAGGCGCAGCCCCTGTCAGGCGCAGCCTCCATCAGCCGAAGTCTCAATATTAGCATTTCAATAATTATTCATGTATATTTGCCCCCTTTCTCAAGAAAAAGCATGAGTTTACGAGCCAAAACGAATGAGCTGAAAAGACGGATGACTGAAGCTTTAGAGGGTGGCGGTGAAAAGGCTACCGAAAGGCAGAAGGCATCGGGTAAGTTGACAGCGCGTGAACGTATTGTTACGCTGCTTGATCCGGATTCTTTTCACGAATATGATCTGTTTGTAAAGCATGCGGTCCAGGATTTTGACATGGACAAGAAGTACCTGCCGGGGGATGGTGTGATTACCGGGACAGGGACGATCACCGGGTGGCCGGTTTGCATCTTTGCCCAGGATTTCACGGTGGCTGGGGGTTCGCTGGGCTATATGCATGCCAAGAAGATATGCAAGATCATGGACCACGCGATGAAGATGAAGGTTCCCCTGATCGGGATCAACGACTCGGGTGGCGCCCGGATCCAGGAGGGGGTGAATTCATTGGCCGGATATGGGGAGATCTTTTTCAGGAACACCATTGCTTCAGGCGTGATTCCTCAAATCTCTGTGATCCTGGGACCCTGTGCGGGAGGAGCGGTTTACTCACCCGCGCTGACCGATTTTGTTTTTGTAGTTGACAAGATCTCCAAGATGTTCATCACAGGGCCGGAAGTGATCAAGACTGTATTAGGGGAAGAGATCTCCATGGAGGAGCTGGGTGGTGCAAAGGTGCATGCGGAGATAACCGGGAATGCACATTTCTTTGCCGAGAGCGAGCAGGAATGCTTTGAACAGATCAAGGAGCTGGTGAGCTATATCCCCTGGAGCAACGAAAAGAAGGCGGAATCGTTTACTGCCAAAGGCCCGAAAACCCGCGATTATAAGATTGACAGCATCTTTCCAACAGATCCGCTCCAATCCTACGATGTACGGAATATCATCCGCGCCATCTCTGACGATTCAGCCTTTTTTGAAGTGCATCAGCGTTGGGCCCGGAATATCGTGGTAGGATATGGACGGTTGGAGGGGCAGACGGTAGGTTTTGTCGCCAACCAACCGATGGTGCTGGCTGGAGTGCTCGATGTAGACTCCTCCGATAAAGCTGCCCGATTCATCCGTTTTTGTGATGCTTTCAATATCCCACTCATCACCCTTGTGGATTTGCCCGGATACCTCCCGGGTATCGACCAGGAACACTCCGGGGTTATCCGTCATGGCGCTAAGGTTCTTTATGCCTATTCAGAAGCTACCGTACCAAAGATGACCGTGATCCTGCGGAAAGCCTATGGTGGCGGCTACATTGCGATGTGTTCCAATCACCTGCGTGCCGATTTTGTTTTTGCCTGGCCCACCGCCGAAATTGCCGTGATGGGTCCGGAAGGAGCTGCCAATATTATCTTCCGGAGTGAAATCAAAGCATCAGACAAACCGGAAGAGACACGGAAACGGTTGATTGAAGAGTATCGACAGAAGTTTGCTAATCCCTATGTTGCAGCTGCTTATGGATATGTGGATGCCGTGATCTCCCCGAACGAAACCCGTGAATTCCTGATTCACTCTCTTGGTCTGGCCCAAAATAAGGATGAATTAAGGCCGAAGAAGAAACATGGGATTCCACCTTTTTAATTACGAATTACGAATTAAGAGAAGCGATTAGGGATTAAAGATGAAGGTAAAGCGAAAAGCAAAAAATGTCATTGCGAGGAGCAAAGTGACGCGGCAAAGCGAAAAGCAAAAAGCGAAAAGCAAAAAGCAACAGGCGAAAATCGTGCAGCCTCCTGAGCCTGAAGAGGATTCAGGACTATTCGCCTTCACATACGAAGGGGTGGAGTACATGACCCTGCTGACGAAAAAATTCACCGAGCGAAAACCATATTCCCGTCCCAATCCAAAGAAGTTATTTGCCTTTATTCCCGGAACAATTGTAAAAGTATTCGTCAAAGAGAAAGAGAAAATCAAAAAAGGGGAGAACCTCCTCTCGCTCCAGGCCATGAAGATGAACAATGACATCACTTCATCCATCGACGGCACCATCAAGAAAATGCACGTGAAGAAAGGGGACGTTGTTGTTAAGAACCAGCTGCTGGTAGAACTCCGTTAGATTGTTTCTGAAACCATGAACTTGTTACGCGTAAAGTTCATCTCCTCCTCCCCGGGGATCGCTTCTTGTCCGGCTGACGGGATGCCCGAATTCGCTTTCATCGGACGGTCGAATGTGGGGAAATCATCCCTGATCAATATGCTGACGAGCAGGCGTGGGGTCGCCAAGGTCTCTTCCACCCCCGGCAAAACGCGCCTGATCAATCATTTCCTGGTGAACGATTCCTGGTACCTGGTGGATCTTCCCGGATACGGGTTTGCGAAGATCTCACAAAGTGAGAGAAAGAAAATCCGGGAGATGATCGATACCTATATCCTGAATCGCGAGGAGATGCGTTGCCTCTTTGTCTTGATTGATTCCCGTCTCGTACCGCAGAAAAATGATCTGGATTTTCTCGCCCGGCTGGGAGAAAAGGGAATCCCGTTTTTTATCCTCTTCACCAAAATTGATAAATTATCCGCAGTGGAACTTCAAAAGAGCCTGGCCCGCTACAAGAAGCGACTGAGCCATACATGGGAGGAGTTGCCGTTGATCGTCCCCACCTCGGCAAAAACAAAAGAGGGGAGAGAAATTATTTTAGGGATCATTGAGGAGGTATTGGAGGGGAGATTGTGATACGCTGTTCGCTGTTCGCTGTTCGCTGTTCGCTATTTTTCAGAGGCGAGAAGCGAAACGCGAAACGCGAATAGCTATCGTTATATGTTCTCTGCTGCTGGCTTCACCTTCTTCATCAATTTACTTTTCAGGTTAGCCGCTTTATTCTTGTGGATCACCCCTTTCTTAGCCAGCTTATCAATCCTGGAAACAACTTCCGGAAGGGTTTTGGAGACCTCAGCCTGATCATCTGTAGTACGGATCGTTTTCACGGCATTCCGGACAGTTCTCCCCTGGTAACGGTTATTCTCGCGCTTGGTTTTGTTGGAACGGATTCTCTTCTCCGCACTTTTGTGATTCGCCATCTCGATCAATTGGTTTTCGGATTGTTGGGTAACTAAAAGGAGTGCAAAAGTAGAACAATTTTCCGAATACACAAAACAAAGGTTCGTATCTTTGATACCGCCATGCAGAATCCCAACGATATATCTGAGAATCTGATCGACATCGAACGGGTGATTGCCTCCAAAAATCCTGCTTTGTTAAGGGTGATCCCCGGATTTGTGATCCGTTACCTGAAGCGTATCGTCCATCAGGATGCCGTGAATGGGTATATTTACCGGAACAGGGAAAAGGTTGGATTGGCGTTTGTGGATGCGATTCTCGGTGAGTTTGGGGCGGATATACAGGTTAAGAGCCATGAGGCACAAGGCACGAGTAACCAGCAACCAGCAACCAGCAACCAGCAACCAGCAACCAGCAACCAGCAACCAGCAACCAGCAACCAGCAACCAGCAACCAGCAACCAGCAACCAGCAACCAGCAACCAGGATCTAGCTTCCGGCCGCTATATCATCGCCTCAAACCACCCTCTCGGAGGCCTCGACGGCATGGCCTTGATCCAGGTGGTTGGGAGGATTCGGCAGGACTTGGTCTTCCCGGTCAACGATATCCTGATGAATGTGCCGGGATTGCAACCGTTGTTTATCCCGATCAACAAACATGGGAAAAACACGGAGAACGTCCGGATCATTGACGAAACATTTGCATCTGATAAGGTAATCCTCTATTTCCCGGCGGGTTTGGTTTCCCGGAAACAGAAAGGTGGGGTGATCAGGGATCTTGAGTGGAAAAAGACATTCATCACCAAAGCCAAGCGATATCATCGGGATGTTATTCCAGTCTACATCTCAGGAAGAAATTCGAACTTTTTTTACAACCTGGCTAACTGGCGAAAACGGTTGGGTATCAAAGCTAACCTGGAGATGCTTTACCTGGTGGATGAGATGGTGAAACAGAAAGACAAGCCCATCCGTATCACCTTCGGAGAACCGATTCCCTATATCAACTTCGACAAAAGCAGGAGTGATAGCCAATGGGCGGAGTGGGTGAAGGAGCGGGTGTACGAATTGGGAGAGGAATGATTGCTGTTCGTAACTCGCCATTCGCTATTCGTTTTAGACTTTAAGCTTTTTACCACAGTAGGCACATTAGGGCACAGTAGTTCTATTGTGATCTATTGTGCCTATGTGGTGATTCTTCGATAAAACGAACGGCGAACAGCGATTAGCGAAAAGCTATTCCAAAAATTAGCATTTTCGAAAAAGAACCTGTACCTTTGCACCCGTTAAAAAATTCACAGAATAGATTATAAATATCTGTTATTCAATATATTATATATCATGAAATCTAAAAATTATCTAACCTGTGACGGGAACCAGGCTGCTTCGCATATGGCGTATATGTTCAGCGAGGTGGCTGCCATCTATCCGATCACACCCTCCTCTAACATGGCCGAAAATGTGGATGAATGGGCTGCTTTTGGACGGAAAAATATTTTCGGGGATGAGGTGAAGGTTGTGGAGATGCAATCAGAAGCCGGAGCTGCCGGCGCGGTGCACGGTTCGCTACAGGCCGGTGTCCTCACCTCGACCTTTACCGCTTCTCAGGGATTGTTGCTCATGATCCCCAATATGTATAAGATAGCCGCCGAGTTATTACCTGGCGTGTTTCATGTGAGCGCCCGGTCGGTGGCAGCCCACGCCCTCTCCATCTTTGGCGACCACTCCGATGTGTATGCTACCCGCCAGACCGGCTTTGCCCTTATGGCCAGCGGGAGCATCCAGGAGATCATGGACCTGGCCGGTATAGCTCACCTGAGCGCCATCAAATCGAAAATCCCTTTCCTGCACTTCTTCGATGGCTTCCGCTCTTCACACGAGGTTCAGAAGATTGAAGCCTTCACCAATGAAGATATGGCAAAGCTGATCGATTACAAGATGCTGCAGGAGTTCCGCGATAACGCACTCAATCCGGAACATCCCGTGACACGTGGTACGGCCCAGAATCCCGATATCTTCTTCCAGGCCAAGGAGGCGATCAACCGCTTCTACGAGCCGGTCCCTGATGTGGTGGAAGCATATATGCAGGAGATCAGCAAGCTGACAGGCCGGGAATACCATCCGTTTGTTTACTACGGGGCACCGGACGCGGAACATATTGCGATCGCCATGGGATCGGTGACCGAAACCATCCGGGAGACGGTGGATTGGCTCAATGAACAAGGGGAAAAGGTGGGTTTGATCACCGTTCACCTTTACCGCCCATTCTCAGCGAAGTATTTCTTTGATGTTTTTCCGAAGAACGTTAAAAGGATCGCTGTCCTCGACCGCGCCAAGGAACCCGGGGCCGGCGGTGAACCGCTTTTCCTGGATGTACGTGACCTTTTCTACGACAGGGATGACCGGCCGTTGATTATTGGTGGACGATATGGACTGAGTTCCAAAGACACCACCCCTTCTCAGATCATCTCTGTGTTCAACAACCTGAAGCTGAAAGAGCCCAAAAACCACTTCACCGTCGGGATCATCGATGATGTAACCTTCCACTCGTTGCCCCTTCTTCCGGAGGTAAGCATCGAGTCGAAAGATACCTACTCCGCCAAATTCTGGGGGATCGGTTCCGACGGCACCGTAGGGGCGAACAAGAACAGCATCAAGATCATCGGTGATAACACCCCAAAATATTCTCAGGCTTATTTCGCCTACGACTCCAAGAAGTCAGGCGGGGTGACTGTATCGCACCTGCGTTTCGGGGATAAGCCGATCCGGTCGACATACCTGGTCAATACCCCCGACTTTGTGGCCTGCCATGTTCCGTCCTACCTGTATAAATATGACGTTCTCAAAGGGCTGAAAGATGGAGGAACCTTCCTGCTCAACAGCATCTGGGATGCCGATGAGACCAAAAAGAGGCTTCCGGACGCGATGAAGAAATACCTGGCTGAACACAGGATCAAATTCTACATCATCAACGCTACAGTGATCGCCGAAGAGATCGGTCTGGGGAACCGGACCAACTCCATCATGCAGGCGGCCTTCTTCAAGCTGGCCAAGGTTATCCCTGCCGAACTGGCTATTGCTGAAATGAAGTACGCCATCAAGAAGACCTATGGCCGTAAAGGGGAAGAGATTGTAAAGATGAACCATGCGGCTATTGATAAAGGAGGAGAGGTTGAAGAGGTGAAGGTGCCGGCCGAGTGGGCCAGGCTGAAAATTGCCCCTCCGAAAGAGGATCCGAATGCCGATCCGTTCATCAAACAGATCTTTGAGCCGGTGAACAGTTTCAGAGGGGATGATGTTCCCGTAAGCGCTTTTGTCGGACGCGAAGACGGTACATTCCCAGCCGGAACAACCGTGCTGGAGAAAAGGGGAATCGCAGTCAATGTCCCACTCTGGCTACCCGACCACTGTATCCAGTGTAACCAGTGTGCCTATGTGTGTCCGCACGCTGCCATTCGTCCCTTCCTCCTGAATGAGGCAGAAATAAACAGCGCCCCGGAGGATATGGTGACCCTGGAAGCGATCGGGAAAGAGCTTGTTGGAATGGAGTTCCGGATCCAGGTGAGCGTGCTCGACTGTACGGGTTGCGGAAATTGCATTGACGTATGTCCGTCTAAGACGAAAGCACTGGAGTTTCAGACGTTGGGGTCGCAGATGCCAGAGACGAAGAACTGGGATTTCCTGATCGATCATGTGACTTACAAGACCGATGTGGCCGACCGTTTCAAGACTTTCAAGAACAGTCAGTTTGCTCAACCGTTGTTTGAATTTTCCGGCGCTTGTGCCGGGTGTGGTGAAACACCCTATATCAAGCTCATCACGCAACTTTTCGGAGAGCGGATGCTGGTTGCCAACGCAACCGGTTGCTCTTCGATCTATGGTGGGACGGCTCCCTATACTCCTTACCGGCCAAACAGTGACGGACATGGCCCTGCCTGGGCCAACTCCCTGTTTGAAGATAATGCCGAGTATGGTTTCGGGATGGCGATCGGAATTGCCCACCTCAGGAAACGAATGGCCCAGAAGATGCGGGCAGCGATCAAGGAGAACATGACTGGAGCTGAACTGCTGACCGTCTTTGGCGAATGGATTGAAGGGAAAGATGATGCCCTCCTCTCAAAGGAGGCTACCATCAAGATGCTTCCATTGCTGGAGAAGGAGAACAATCAGTTGGCCAAAGATATCCTGGACCTGAAGCAATACCTGGTCAAGAAATCGATCTGGATCATCGGCGGCGACGGCTGGGCATACGATATTGGCTATGGCGGACTGGATCACGTGATTGCTTCCGGGGAGGATGTGAACATTCTGGTTCTCGACACCGAAGTTTACTCCAACACCGGCGGACAGTCCTCCAAAGCTACACCGGAGGGAGCTGTAGCCAAATTCGCGACTTCCGGGAAGAAAGTCAGGAAGAAGGACCTGGGAGCCATGGCGATGAGCTATGGATATGTGTATGTGGCTCAGGTAGCGATGGGCGCCAACCAGGGCCAGTTGTTCCGGACCGTGAAAGAGGCTGAATCATACCATGGACCTTCGATCATCATCGCCTATTGTCCCTGTATCAATCACGGGTTGCGTGCCGGTATGGGGCAAACCCAGGAGGAGATGAACAAAGCCGTGAGAGCCGGATACTGGCAACTGTACCGTTACAATCCGCTGCTTGGAAAAGAGGGGCAGAACCCGTTCAAGCTCGATTCAAAGGAGCCCGAGTGGGATAAATTCCAGGAGTTTCTCGATGGGGAGGTGCGTTATACTTCACTGAAGAAGATGTTCCCGGCCGAAGCCGCTATTCTGTTCAAGGCAGCCGAAGAGAACGCGAAGTGGAGGCACGATCATTACCGAAGGCTGGCGGAGATGAAATACGATAACTAGATACGCGATGCGCGATACGCGATGCGCGTATCCTGAACCATTTACCGCATGGGATAGAGCTTAAAGATCTCCTCACTCTTCATCAGGATGTCGATGTACTGAGCGCGCTTGTAAGCGAACGGATCCTTCAGGTTCTTGCGGGAGAGTTTGCCCTGGAACTGCTCAATCGTGGCGTACTCTTTCTCCTCCATCCACTCTTCCAGCGATTTTAGAATCTTGCCAATCTGCTGAAAGCCGTTTTTATAGATGGTGCTTACCACCTGCACACAATCAGCTCCGGCCAGGATCATCTTGGCAACATCGTGCCCGGTAAAGATCCCGGTGTTGGCACAGATGGAGCCCCGGATCTCTCCGAAGAGTAATCCGACGTACCGGAGAGGCAACCGGTTATCTCCTTCTTGACTTAGGTTGTATGGGAAGTGGTGTTGTTCATTTTCCAGGTCAATATCAGGTTGGAATAACCGGTTGAACAACACAAAACCATCCACCCCGGCGTAATACATCTGTTGGATGACATTCAGGATATTGGTGTAAAAGGGACTCAGCTTCACACTGACCGGGATCTTCAGGTTACTCTTAACATGGGCGATGATATCGAGCTGCTCATTCACGATCCCCTTTCCCTCTCTCTTAAAGTCGCCGGGAACGGCATAAAAGTTCAGCTCAATCGCATTGACGCCGGTTTCCTCGATCTGTTTTGCATACTCCACCCAGGTTTCATCGAAGACACAATTCAGACTGGCGATCACAGGAATAGTTACCGATTCAACAACCGTTCGCAAGTGATGCAGATGCTCGGCAGGTCCGGCATGTTCGATATCGGGAAAAAGGCTGATCATCTCCGCGTGACGGTCGTTGTACTGATTCAACTCCTCCGAAAGCTGCAACCGTTCCAGCTCTATCTGTTCTTCAAACAGCGATTTAAAGACGACGGCAGCAGCTCCTTCCTGCTCGATCTTTTTGATGTTGTCGAGATCCTTCACCAGGTTGCTGGCTCCAATGATGACAGGGTTCTTCAGATTCAACCCCAGGTAGCTCGTGGCTAGATCAGGCATACAAGGCTTATTTAAACGTTCAAGGCAAAATTAGAGTTTTTCAGGTAACTAACCGTATCCCGCATCCCGCATCCCGGATCTCGTATCCCGTATCAGTTAACCCTGATCTCAAATGGCATGCGGGCTTGAACGCCTTTCATTTCGCGAAGCTGCCGGAGGTATTGGAAGTATTTGTAATCCTCTCCTAACGC
This sequence comes from Bacteroidales bacterium, assembly GCA_016783905.1. Taxonomy (GTDB): domain Bacteria; phylum Bacteroidota; class Bacteroidia; order Bacteroidales; family FEN-979; genus QYOJ01. Next base: position 9,609 of record JADHVQ010000078.1, read on the forward strand.
TTGTTTCAGGTAAACATCCGGCGTGGATTTACCGGTGAGTTGTTCGATGAGTAGTTCAATGGGATCTTTAAGTACAGGCAGCGAGGCGATCCGGTAATCGGTGAGATTGGCCATGGAGGCTGCCAGTTTGATCGCAGCATCCAGTCCCCCCAGGGTATCCACCAACCCCAATTTTAACGCTTCGGTCCCACTCCAGATGCGTCCCTGACCGATACTGTCGACTTTCTCTATGGTCATATGGCGGCCGGCTGCCACATGTTCTGAGAACACGTTGTAGATGTGATCGACATCTTTCTGCAGGACGGCTTGCTGGTAAGGGGTCATGGGTTTCATGATGGGGATGAAGTCGGCATTTGTGTTGGTAGTGGCGTTATCAAAGGTGATTCCCAGTTTGTTGTTCATCAGTCCCTTCAGATTAGGGATGGCCGCCCACACTCCGATAGAACCTGTAATGGTGGTTGGCTCAGCCATGATCTTGCTGGAGGCACAGGCTATGTAATACCCTCCGCTTGCTGCCACATCCCCAAACGAGGCCACCACCGGTTTCTCTCTGGATGCCAGATCGATCTCCCGCCAGATCACTTCGGAAGCCAACGCGCTTCCACCCCCTGAGTTCACCCGGAGTACGATAGCCTTCACCCGTTTATCTTCGCGCGCTTTCCGGATAGCGCGGGAGATCCGTTCCCCGCCGATACTCTCTTCAGTGCCTTCACCATCCACCACATCACCGGAGGCAAATACCACTGCGATCTTCTCTTTGGCAGTAGACCTGTTTTTATCAGCCACCTTCATGTAGGAATCAAAAGAGACAAAGGCGATCCTGGCTGCGCTGTCGATCTCCAGCATTTTTCTGAGCCGGGCAAACAGCTCATCCTTGTATAGCAGGGTGTCGATCAGTTGGTAGTGCAGGGCATCTGAGGCCGTTTGGACCAGCAGATCATCTGCAATGCGATTCAGTTCCGATGGATCAATTCCCCTGGCTTCACTGATATTGCTGATGACCTGATCCCACATACCGATGATCAATCCGGTGATTTGTTCCCTGTTTTCGGGGCTCATTTTATCCAGGAAGAGCGGTTCGGTAGCCGCTTTGAACTTGCCATGACGGATGATCTGAACTTCCACATCGAGTTTCTGCAGGGTTCCTTTGAGGAACATCAGTTCGGCATTGAGTCCTTTGAAGAGCATTCCTCCCTCGGGATTGAGGTAAAGGTGACCGGCGGCCGAAGCAAGGTAGTAGGCTGCCTGGGTGTAATAGTTGCCGTAGGAGACCAGGAATTTCCCAGAACTCTTAAAATCGACAAGCGCCTCTCTGATCTCCTCCAGGGCAGCGATCCCGGTCGGGATGTTTTCCGTATTGAGGTAGATGCCGCTGATGTGATCATCTTCTTTGGCTTTGGCAATATTTTTCAGGATCTCATCAAGCCCCAATACATTTCCTGAACTGATCGGATTGAAGTAAAACGGGATTTTAGGCGCACGATCAGCAATGGGTTTGTTGAAGTCGAGGTACAAC
>JADHVQ010000079.1 GCA_016783905.1 Bacteroidales bacterium
TCTGGCTCTTCGAACACGGAGAACTGGGGTGGTTGGGCATGGTGGCGGAAATCGTCAGGCAGCGTTACAATGGGAACAAGGGCTTTTTCATCCGGAATTTTCACATCGAGCCTACCAATGTCTGTGTGAACAAGTGTCGTTTTTGCTCTTTTTCCCATCACTTCAGCAAGGAGCAGTGGGAACTGTCAGTGGATCAAATCCTTGAAAAAGTCACGAACCAGCCTGTCGAGGTTCAGGAACTCCATATCACGGGTGCTGTGCATCCTGATCGTGATCTTTACTATTACGGCGAGATCCTGAAGAAGATCAGGGGGCTCCGGCCCGGCTTGCATATCAAAGCTTACTCTGCGGTTGAGCTCGACTACATGATTACCAAAGCAAAGCGCTCATTTAAGGAAGGGCTTACCTACCTGAAGGAGTGCGGACTTGGCTCCATCCCGGGAGGAGGAGCCGAGATCTTTGATGAGACGATCCGAATGAATATTGCCGGGATGAAATCTTCTTCTGAAACGTGGCTGGAGATCCATGAAACAGCACATCAACTTGGGATCACCTCCAATGCAACCATGCTCTACGGTCACCTCGAGACCTATACTCACCGGATCGATCATATGGAGAGATTGCGGCAACTGCAGGACCGGACCGGGGGTTTCAACGCCTTCATCCCGTTGAAGTTCAAGAACTGGAATAATGAGATGGAACAGCTTCCTGAAGCAGCGATCACGGAAGATATGCGGAACTATGCTGTATCCAGGATATACCTGGATAACATCCCACACCTGAAAGCCTACTGGCCGGCCATAGGAAAAAAGAACGCCCGGCTATCTCTTTCGTTCGGCGTGGATGATATGGATGGAACCATAAACGACTCCACACAAATCTATTCCCTGGCCGGTGCCGAAGAGCAGAGCCCGGTGTTCACCGTCTCAGAAATGCAGGAATTCATCCGGGAAGCGAAACGGGAACCTATAGAGCGCGATTCACTCTACAATCCCCTCTGAACACCTCAATCCAGAAGTATAACGAGTGAAGGGGACTTACTCCTCCCCTTGAGGGGAGGTTGGGAGGGGCGAGGAGGTATACTTCCTCCACTTATTCACAACGCCCTGAAAATCCTCCGGCATTTCAGAATCAAAGTGCATGGGTTTCCTGGTGGCCGGATGGACAAAGCCCAGGGATTTGGCATGCAGGGCCTGTCTTGGCATCAGGCTGAAACAGTTCTGGATAAATTGTTTGTATTTCGTAAAGGTAGTTCCTTTCAGGATCTGATCTCCTCCATATTTTGCATCGTTGAAGAGCGGGTGCCCGATGTGTTTTAAATGGGCACGGATCTGATGCGTTCGCCCGGTCTCCAGGCGGCACTCCACCAGGGTGACATACCCAAACCTCTCAACCACCCTGTAATGCGTCACGGCATGCCGGCCAACCTCTTCATCGTCAAAGATTGCCATGACGGTACGATCGCGAACGCTACGCCCGATGTTCCCGGTGATGGCCCCTTCATCCTGACTGACGTCGCCCCATACCAGAGCGAGGTATGTGCGCTCGATGGTGTGATCGAAAAACTGCTTTGCAAGTTTCGACTGGGCCAGCTCATTTTTTGCGATCAGCAAAATGCCTGTGGTGTCTTTATCGATCCGGTGAGCGAGGTAGGGTTTGGCGTCAATGGCGATGTTCTCCTGTGTATTCTGAAAATAGTAGACCAACGCATTCAGAAGGGTACCCGAGAAATTGCCATGACCGGGATGCACCACCATTCCTGCCTCCTTGTTAACCACCAGGATGTCCTTGTCTTCGTAGACGATGTCCACCGCGATCTTTTCGGGGTAGATCTCGGTATCTTTGGGTGGATAAGCCAGTACAATGGAAATGATGTCGCGTGGTCTGACTTTGTAATTTGATTTTACCGGTTGCTCATTCACCAGGATGTTCCCGGCTTTAGCCGCGTGCTGGACCCGGTTGCGGGAGGCGTCTGCCAATTTGGCGAGTAAGTATTTATCGATCCGCAGAGGAGCCTGCCCGTTGTCAACAACAAACCTGTAATGCTCAAAAAGTTCACCTGATTCTTCTGTATGTTCATTGAGATCACTCATGACAGCAGATCACTGTTTCGGGAGATTTACCGGCTGATGACCAGTTTGGCGGAGGCAATAACCTGACCGGATGATCCGGAAAGGGTAATGAGATAGATCCCCGGGGAATATCCGGAAACATCGGCCTTCCCGGAAAAAGGCTCCTGCAAAATCTCCTGGCCAAACAAATTGTAGAGGTGAAGGGTGTATGTTTCAGTTCTGGTGAGGGATGGCGGTAAATCAATCTGTATCACCTCCCCGGAAGCCGGATTAGGGTAAACCTTCAATCTCACCGTTTCTTCTTTGTGTTCCGCGATACCTAGCGGGATAGGTTTCCCAACGATTGGCCTGATCATCAGGGAACCGTTGAAGGCGCTGGTAAGCCATTCGCCGGCTACGTTGAACAGAACCTGTTCGCGGCTGTTATTGTAACGGTCGTATCCCAGGTTGAGGTTATCATCCGTTGTCTGTTCCCAACCGACGTAGAAGGTGCCGGAGATTCGCAATGGTGGATCGAGGTGGTAGGTAACAAACTGGTTGAGGCTGTCGGCAAACTTCGGAAGAACCAGCTCGTCATACAATACCTGATCAGGTTTTCCATTGGCATCGTTCCAAACCTTCAAATAGAAGAACTGCACGTTGTCCTGGCTCAAAGTCCGGTTGAAAAAGAACTGAATCGCCCGCAGGGTGTCAGGGGTCTTGTTCAACTTAAACCGGTAGGCAAGCAGGGAACCGGCGGGCGTGAGGCCATAACCGGCATCGGGAGTACCATCATCATAGGCGAAGTAGTTATAAAATCGCTGATAGGCTTGCATGGTGTCACCCAGCATCGATCCATCAACTGCATGCACCTGGTGAGTGATCAGGTAAAGGGCGCTGTCGGCCGCACTGATGGGAAAGAGATACTGTACAGGAGGATGAGCGAAAGGGACATAGGTGACATACCCAAAAGAGTAAAATGGTTTGATCACATATTCGCCTCCGGTGTAGTCTTTCTGCCAGGCTCCGGCCTCATCCTTCATCGAGTAGCCATACGATGAGTTATGATCCTCAAGGTCCCGGTTGCTGATCAGGATATCGAGGGTGTCGGCCATCTCGTTGGTGGGGTTATCGGTATATTGCGGAAAGGGCATCGAGGAGTAATTCCGAAGCATAGAAGGGGGGCGTTCGATGAAGGTGATCTCGGGATGCAGCGTATCCGTGTACGACCGGTTTATGTCGAGGTAGATATTGTCGAGGCTCCATTGCGAACAGTTGCTCTGCCAGCTCGGTTCAGCTGAACTGGCCAAACTGACATAGTTGTAGAATTGAAACCGGAACCTCCTGGTGAAAAACTGGGTATCCACGATCGGGATCATCACCTGAACAAAGTACAGGTTGTTATTGATATAGAAGGTGTCTAATGACATTCCCCTGGTTCTCCAGATCTCTTGCCACAGGGCTTCAAAATGAGTGGTGTCAGTAGGTGTGATGCTGTCCCAGGCCGGTTTGACCAGGAACCGGAGCATCAGAGAGTCGGCTGTATGAGGGGGTTTCCCCCTGCCCTGGGGCTGGTACCAGAAACTGAGATAGACCGAGTCGTCAGGGGAGAGCGCCCGTGGAACCGGCGTAAAAATACTGTCGAGACGAATATACCTGGAGGTCAAATGATCTGCAAGGAAAGTGGTGGGCCCGGGAATAGCGTTAGGGTACATCTGTCCGGAGTCACTGATGGCATCAAGGGTGACGGCTCCGCGGTTGACAGGAAAGACCGGGATGTCGGTGTTCACAAAAGCGTACCGGTCGATCCAGCGAGCTTCGCTGGGAAAAACCGTCGGCTTCCGGAAATCATCAAAAAAGGGTGTAGAGATTGGAATGGTATCAAAACCACTCTCTTTCAGTTGTTGAAGCTGCAGCGCCTTCTCTTTCACTACCGGATTCACCTGCAATCCGACCAGCATCTCCTGTGCAAAAGATGAACCCAGAAAAAAAAGAAAAACTATACTAAAAAATAAACGCATCAGAGATTTACGATTTACAATTGACGATTTACGATTGAATTTTTGATTTACGACTTACAATTAAAATCTCTTTACCCTATTTCTCCATTTCACCACCTCACCACGGCACCATTTCCCTATATATCAATATAATCCCCAACCCCATACCCCTTAACCGGCACCGAATCAACGGGTGTCTCTTCGATGAGGATCTGGTAACTGCCGCCTCCTGTCCCTACCACCAGGTCGATCACACTCCCTTTGAAGATCCGTTCACCGGGTTCGATCGGTTGATCGTTGTATAACTGTTGTTGCACGGCGTCGGCATCGAAAGCCGGGGTGTAGAACAGGTTCCCTGCCTTCAGCCCGTAACTCTCCAGCATCGATGCGGCTTGTCTGAGCGTCAGAAACTTCAGATCGGGCATAGAGACCTTATCAGGGATGGAAGAAGAAATAGTGACGTAGATCTGTCGATTCTGCTTCACCCGGGTATCCACCCATGGGTCCTGGTATAAAATGGTTCCGGGAGGCAATTCCGGGTCGAAAACGGAGTCAAGCACAATGAAGCGGAAATCGGTATAAAAGGTACTCTGTATCACCTCTTCGATCAGTTTACCCCTGATATCGGGAACCGGGATGTATTTATTATGGCCGGTATATTTTGAAAGGAATATCAGCGTTCCCCATACAATACCAGCCGAAAGCACGACGGCTATCAGGATTTGTTTAACAAACTTCCAGCTGAAAAGGAACCTGATGAAATCCATGCTGTTCTTTCCTAAAATAACCTGAAAAGGTAGAATTTATTGCATTCTCAACCTACCCGCAAACTTACGAAAAATTGCGATTGCTTCAAGGGAGCTTTTTTTATGTTAATTTTGCCGGGAATGTGACTCTCATCCCATGATGAATGTAGCCATCGTAGCCGGAGGTGATTCCGGAGAGTATACCATCTCCATGCTGAGCGGAGAACAGGTTGAACAGCAAACCGACCGGAACCGGTATCAACCTTTTCTGATTGAAATCAGGGGCGATTCATGGATTTACCGCAAAGCGGGAAAGGAGTTCCCGGTGGATAAGAATGATTTCTCGTTGCATTTGCCTGGAAAACATGTCCGGTTCGATGTGGTGTTCAATGCGATTCACGGAACCCCGGGTGAAAACGGAAAGCTGCAGGGCTATCTCGATATGCTTGGCATCCCTTACACCTCCAGCGATGTGATGACTTCGGCTCTTGCGTTCAACAAAGCGTTCTGCAAAGGTGTTGTAGCTCGCTATGGCATCCTGACGCCACATTCGGTTCATCTGTTCAGGCGCCAGAAAGATAAGATCTCCACCCTGACCGATCGTATCTCTATCCCCTGTTTTGTCAAGCCCAACAATGGTGGATCCAGCGTGGGAATGTCGAAAGTGACCTCTGCCGGACAACTCCCGCCTGCGCTGGAACTGGCTTTTCGGGAAGATGAAGAGGTGCTGGTGGAGGAGTATATTGAAGGAAGGGAACTCACCTGTGCCGTTCTTCGCACGGAGGGAGAAGTGGTGCCTCTGCCTGTTTGCGAGATCGTTTCGAAAAAAGAGTTCTTCGACTACGAAGCCAAGTACACCCAGGGGATGGCCGATGAAATTGTACCGGCTCCGGTACCGCCGGAGGTGGCAGAAGAGTGCCGGCGGATCTCAACCACTCTTTACAACCTGCTGAATTGCAGAGGAATTGCACGGTTCGACTACATCCACACGAGAGATAAATTTTATTTCCTGGAGGTCAACACCGTCCCCGGCCTCACCGCTGCCAGCATCGTTCCGAAGATGATCAGGGAACATGGATGGAGCTATACCGAACTGGTGACGAGGTTGATTGAGGAAGCTATAATTGCCCCTTAATCCACATTTGCCCCTAAATCCCGCCTATGCGGGACTAACTCCCCCCTCTCCCCCTTTAGGGGGCAGGAGGGTATGCCAGCGAGATGAAAAAACGAACACTATTATTTGCAACAAACAATCCCCACAAACTCCGTGAGATCCGTGAGATAGCAGGGAATGATTACCAGATCCTTAGCCTTAAGGATGTGAATCTGGAAACCGATATTCCCGAAACCCGGGAGACCCTGGAAGGGAATGCCATCCAGAAAGCACGCTTCGTTTATGATCAGACAGGGATCAACTGCTTTGCCGATGATACCGGACTGGAAATCGATGCCCTGGATGGCCGTCCGGGTGTCTATTCCGCACGCTATGCAGGAGAAGGATGTTCGTTTGATGACAACGTCAGGAAGGTGTTGGAAGAGCTGGATGGCGTCGATCACCGCAAAGCCTGTTTCCGTTGTGTGGTTTGCCTGATCCTGGATGGAAAAGAGCACCTGTTCGAAGGACGGATCCCGGGAGAGATCATACGTGAACGGAGAGGGTCAGATGGATTCGGCTATGATCCTGTATTCCAGCCTGATGGTCATAGTCAGACCTTCGCCGAGATGCCGGCCCACCTGAAAAACGGCATCAGCCACCGGGGGATCGCGGTTTCCAAATTATTCCGGTTTCTTAAGAATATGGAACACAGATAACACATTCGTGTTCAAAAAAAAGGCAACCACATGGCTGCCCTTTTTTATGATGTTGGATAAAACGCTATCACGGGAACAATACCCCCTGATATTTGGTAATATCCACGAAGGGGATCGTGCTGCCGTACTCGGCATTGATCGACTCTATGAAATAGTTGGCGGCAATGGCATTGCCCCTGGAATTCAGGTGGATCCCATCCAGCGAGAATACGCCTCCTGTGACAAAGTTGGCATTCATATGGATGCCGTCCCACACAAGACCGCTCTCAAGCTCCTTCAGCTTGGTATTCATATCAACCAGGGCCAGTCCATTCGTCTGAGCCAGTCCGGTAATAATCACATTGTAGCCCGCGATAGCGGTTTCGATGTTGGTGATCTCATCCTTGATCTCATCCTGAGTAAGGACAAACTGATCGGGAAGCGGCCATGGGGTTAGGGTGATGGAGCTGATCAGCCCCATCCCTAAACACAGCGAATCCTGGGGAACCGTCAGCAGAACCAACTCCCCTGGTTTCATCTGGCGTACCTTATATACAGGGCGAGAAGAGGTAGGATCCGCAACGAGGAACGGATTCGGCCCGAGCTGATAGGTATAGGGGAGCCCAAAGTGGCCCATTGCGAAGTTCACCTGATCCACGATGTCCTGACTTGGTAATACCATGCCGTTGTAAGGGATGGTAGTAAAGAAAGGAATATCATGGATATCCGGAATATTGGCAATGACTCCTTTGGTCCCGGTTCCAACCAGGCTCTGTACTATGCCGCCCATGGCAGGTCCAAATGTTGCCTGGCCAGTGATGGTGTCTCCAACACCCCCTGAAATAGCATACCCGAGTACATCGTTGCTCCCAAGCCAGAGGGCAAAGAAGGTGGAATTGAGTGGGGGAATCTCCTGGATTACCATGTTGTTAGGATCTGTTGCAAAGCGAAAATAATAGGGATTCAACAGGGCATATCCCGGAACCAGCAGGTGAAATGACTTTGCTCCGGGAATACCCAGGTTGTTCACCTGGTAGCCAACCGGTTGAAGCGGATCTCTAGGGCCAAGGTCAGGGACAGGTCCAAGGGAGGGAGCTCCCGTACAGTCGGTGACGTACCCAAGTTTGAGTCGGGGCATCGATCCCGGAAACTCCACGCCAAATTCACTTTTCACAACAGGTTGGACGAAAGCGCCACCCCCTGCCAACTGGAATTGTTGTGCCAGGAGGTTCGGGATGGAGTTCTGCTGTGCAGAAAAATACAATGCTCCGTCGGTCAATCCGGCAACCATTGAGTTCCCAACCGATACGAAGCGGGAAAAGTCTGCGCTGCCCTTGTTGGGCGAAAGCTCGTCGATCTTGGGTTCGCAACCGGCAAGAATAACGAAGGAAAACAGGATATACAATAGTTTTTTCATATCGTTCTGTTTTTAAAGGGTTAGAAACTGTAGGATAAACCGATACCGGGAATGTAGACGTTGGTCTTGTATGTCCCTGAGAAGTTCTCCGGGGAATAGGTCCCTTCCTTTTCCAATCCCATGACATACAAAAACGCAGCGTCGATACTGAATCCCTTGAAGGGGAATACCGATAAACCGGCCGTTAGCCCGATCTGGTTCATACTGGGGGTTTGTGGATTGAGGTGATCGTCGGGAACCGGAGTGGGATCATAATATCCACCCAGCCGTACAGTCACAATGTCATTGACTTTGTACTGCGCGCCAATCCGGGGGATCAGCTTGTTCTCATACATGGCGGGAGCACAGGTTTTGTCGAGGGCCGCAGTCTTGGTTTTGAAATCAAACACCAGGGAGTCATAGGCGCTCCAGAAGACATAACAGAGGTTGATGCCGATCAATAGCTTCTCTTTGATCTCGTAGGAGATACCAAAATCGAGGTTAGCCGGCAGGGGCAGGGAGGTGGCTACCTTCTGATCAGGGAAGTTGAATTGCATCGAAACAGGCACGGTGAAGGTTGCATCCGCTTCGTCCACAACCATGTTAACCTTGGAGCGGTAATCCACACCTATGTTTAATCCTTTGACCGGCCGGACCAAAATCCCACCGTTGAACCCGACATTGTAAGTGCTTCCTTTGATGTTGACTTTCCCATCCACACCACTCTGGCCTTCTATTGGAAGCGCTTTGTTCAGCTCCACATTGCCGAAGGTCAGCACAAGGCCCATCCCGAAACTGAACACATCTTTGATCTTATAAGAAAATGATGGCTGCACCGTGATGGCCTTGAAAGCAAGGTCCTGAATCAGGTAACGGCCCTGCCATTCATCTCCCCATGATAGTTTGTTCCCGTAAGGAGTATTCACGGCAAGCCCGATGCTGAGGTCTTCGAAGGGCTTAAATCCGAAATAGAAATATAAAGGAGTGTTGAGGAGGTTCTCAATGTTGTACTGGCCCATCACATCTTTGGGCTGAAAGGTTGTTCGGGCCATCAGCAGGCTGACCCCTCCCGAGATGCTGAACCTGTCCTGCACAAAGGCTGCAGCACCCGGATTGTAAAAGAAGCTGCTGGCATCGTAGGTCAGGGAGGTCCCGATCAGGCCCATCCCGATGTTACGCATGCTATGCAAACTCACCTGATATCCACCTCCGAAGGCTGTGGATGCCGCCAGACAGATGCCCAGCAACAAAGCTGTAAATTTCCGCATAGTGTTCTGTTTTTGGTTAATACTTAATGCAATATTACATAATTAACTTTAAAAATGTGAATTCCGAAAAGAAATTGTTAGGGTGACCACATCACCATCTCACCATATAATTGTACCTTTGCACCCCCCAAAGTAAAACGACCCATGAAACTTCAGGCAGGAGATAAAGTGAAGTTCCTCAACACCACCGGTGGCGGCGTAGTTACGAAAATCCTGGATACCCGGATGGTGCTGGTGGCTGATCAGGATGGATTTGAGATCCCTACCCTGATCAGCGAACTGGTGAAGATCGATCCCACGGATGCCGGAGCCCGTTTTTTCAAAGAGGATTTTCATGCTCCGGCTGCAGTTCATCAACAGAAAGAAGCCGAAGAGGAGGCCGGAAATGACGGGGAAGAGGAGGTTAAACCGGATCTGCTGGATCCCAGGGTGATCAGGAACCGCAAATCGGAAGACATCTTCCTGGCTTTTGTGCCACACGATCAGAAGTGGCTGATTACCGGACCGGTAGACATCTTCCTCATCAACAACACCTCCTTTGACATCATCTATAACCTCTTTCACCGGACCGCACCGGGTCACTGTACGGGCATGGATTATGGATCCCTTTTTGCCGGCACACGCCATCTCCTGGCAACGGTGGACCGCGAGTCCCTCTCTCACTGGGTGCAAGGAACGCTGCAATTTTTATTTCATAAAGAGCAGCTGAAAGAGGTTATTCCGCCATTCAATTCCGAGTTCCAGATCGATGGGACGAAATTCCATAAAGAGGGGGCCTACAGGGACTCACCCCTTGTAAACGAGAAGGGAATCATCATCAAGGTGGTATCGTTGTCCAGTTACCTGGAAAAGAGCCGCCCGGATCCTGAGAGGAGTCCCGTACCCGTGTCAATGCCTTTCGATTCAGCTCACAGTGAAAAACGTCCTGTGATCTTCTCCCACCAGACTGAACCGCGGAAAGCAGTGGTTGATCTCCATATCCATGAATTGATTGAAGATCCTTCGAACCTGCAGCATGCGGAGATACTCGAATTCCAGAAGAACTACTTCATCCGTTGCCTTGATGCAGCGATGGCCAATAACTTCCTCAATGTGGTCTTCATTCATGGGGTGGGTAACGGGATCCTGCGCAATGTGCTCACCGATCACCTGAAAAAAACAGAGGGCATCGAATGGTTCGATGCCCCCATGGCGTTGTATGGCGTTGGCGCCATTGAAGTTCGTATCCCTCACAACCGGTAGTTACCGGCTCACAGAGATTTTCCTCGTATAGACTTTATTGCCTGTGGTTAGCTGCAGAATGTAAACCCCCGGAGCCAGGCTTCCGGCGTCAATCTCAACCTGATGCTCTCCTGATCCCAGAGTTCCGGGCTGATGATTCCAAACCTTCCGGCCATAAATGTTGTAGAGGTTCAGTTCCACCTTGTCGGATTTCACCAGGAAGAATGAGGCAGTGGTGGTGCTGGTGGCAGGATTTGGAAAGACCTGAAGAGCCCTGGTCTGATCAAACAGTTCATGAGCCGATACAATATTGGCGTTAAACTCGGTCTTCTCATAATAACCGAAAGAGCCTCCCACTACAATCTGGGTTTCCTGATTGTCCTGCAGGAGGTACAGGCCATTGCCGTTACTGCAGCAGATACCGTTACCGCCGGAGT
>JADHVQ010000080.1 GCA_016783905.1 Bacteroidales bacterium
AGTAGGCATCAATGACCTGGGCGCCGGTTCGATCCGGGTATTCCCGAATCCTGCTACGGAGATCGTGAACGTACAGAGCGACTTTACGATCCACAACATCGAAGTGATGAACTTCCTTGGCCAGGAGGTCTACACCCAGAGTGGTGTGGATGCCAGGGCTACGAAGATCAATGTTTCGAATCTGCAGGCTGGCGTGTACTTTGTAAAAGTAACCACCCAGCAGGGCGTACGCGCAGTGAAGATCACGGTAGCGCGCTAATCCTATGAGCCGCGGTTAACCGCGGCTGTACAGCCGCAATTCATTGCGGCTCTGAAAATCCCAGGAACGGGGCCTGCCCCGTCTCCACGGAATCCTGAAACAGGAGGTTGTCTCAAAACATCGAGACAACCTCTTTTTATTTTCACAAACACGTTAGATATTTGTTTTTCTTTTTTTTTTTCGCTGCCGCCTCCGCAACTGGGGCGCTTGAGTTTTGGGTCCAGACTGCCAAGGTATGTAGCTCACCCCACGCCCCTAGGTTGCTCCGGCAGCAGCGAGGCCCGCCCGGCCTGAGGGCATAAAAAAAAAGCTGCCTCAACTTTTGAGACAGCCCCCTGCTTTTTTATATTACATTCCTGCGATTTGCCTTACTTTTGCAATTTATAATGCTTTCAACCGTTATAAACGCATAAAAAAAGAGAACGTATGAAAAAGATACAACTTACACAGGGATTTGTCTTTGCCTTGTTTCTTTTCCTTACAGCTTGTACGCCTGCAGAATTCAATACCAGGATAGTGGGCAGGTGGCGACCGGTAAAACTGGAGAAAACCGGGATGCAACAATCTTCACCTGATATGCAACAATCTTCACTGCCGGATGATAGCATATTGGACCAACCTCCTCTGTTTGATGAGCAGGCGCTTATCCAGCTCAAGTATGAAATCTTAGATCAAAAACAAAAGGGGATGACGATGGAGGATCTGGCCACACAGTTTCGGAATGCCAGTGCAGAAAGCCAGTCGACCTATACCTTTTTTTCGAATGGGATAGGCATCCGGGATACCCCTGGCGCCGAACCGATGAAAGGGAAATGGAAGGTTAAAAAACGCGGAAAGCTTCTGATATTTGCTGATAAGGGAATCGCAAAGCCCATCAGACTGGACATCTATACCCTTACCAGGACCAAAATGGTGGCTGGCTCTTCCAATCTTCCCAAGGGAATGAGATTGACCTATATCAAGCAGTAGGATCTTCACAGGTTTCTTTATACCATTAGATTCATTGGAATGATTTCAGTGAACAATCTTTCCATTCAGTTTGGCGGCGAACGGCTGTTCGATCATCTATCCTTTATCATCAATGAGAAAGACCGGATCGGACTGGTAGGGAGAAACGGGGCCGGAAAATCAACCCTCCTGAAAATCATCGACAACCAGCTCCAACCTGATGAGGGAGGTGTTGTGATACCCGGGAGGTGCACGGTTGGGTACCTGGAGCAGGAGATGGAGCTTCACAGTGATAAAACTGTTTGCGGAGAGGCCAAAAGTGCATTCAGGGAAGTGGAGATCCTGATGGAAAGAATCGCTAAGATGGAGCAGGAGTTGAAAGAGCGAACCGATTTTTCCTCCGTGGAATATCAGCAGATCATGAAGAGGCATCATGAAGCCTGGGAACGGTACCATATAATAGGTGGTCACTCGGTGAAAGCAGTCATCGAGAAGACACTCATCGGGCTGGGATTTCGAAACGGGGATTTTGAAAGGCTCCTGGCACAATTCAGCAGCGGATGGCAGATGCGGGTGGAGATTGCCAAAATCCTGCTGCGGCAACCTTCACTCATCATGCTGGATGAGCCAACCAACCACCTGGATATTGAATCGATTCAATGGCTGGAAGAGTTCCTGATCAATTACCCCGGGGCGGTGATCATCGTCTCCCACGACAGGGCTTTTCTGGATAACGTGACCAAACGGACCATTGAGATCAGCTTCGGCAGGATCTATGATTACCAGGCCAACTACTCTGATTATACCCGGTTGAGGGAGGAGCGGATGGAAAGCCAGCAGGCGGCCTTTAACAACCAGCAACGGCAGGTCAGGCAGATCGAACGTTTCATTGAGCGATTCAGGTACAAGAACACCAAAGCCAGGCAGGTTCAGTCGAGGGTCAGGATGCTGGAGAAACTGGATGAGGTGGAGATTGACCTGATTGATGACAGCTCCATCCGTTTTTCATTTCCCCCGGCTCCTCATGCCGGGAAGATCATCGCAGAAGCTTCCGGGCTTGGAAAGCGTTTTCCCGGCATCGAAGTGTTCAGTGGATTGAACTTTCAGGTGATCCAGGGAGACCGGATTGCGTTTGTGGGCCGGAATGGCGAAGGAAAAACCACCCTCTCCAAAATCCTGGCCGGTGTAACCGATTGTACCGGACACCTGAAATTTGGTAAAAAGGTGGTCACAGGCTATTATGCCCAGGATCAGGCTGATCTTCTGGACCCGGAGAAAACCGTCTTTACAACGATCGATGACATTGCTGTGGGTGATATCCGGCCGAAGATTCGTACCATCCTGGGAAGCTTTCTCTTTTCCGGCGACGATACCGGGAAGAAGGTGAAGGTGCTTTCGGGCGGGGAACGATCACGCCTCTCCCTGGCAAAACTGTTACTGACTCCTTCCAACCTGCTGATCCTCGATGAGCCAACCAACCACCTGGACATGAAGTCGAAAGACATCCTGAAGAATGCATTACTCCAGTTCACCGGTACCCTGATCATCGTCTCTCACGATCGTGACTTTCTGCAGGGATTGACCAACAGGGTGTTTGAATTCCGGGATCAAACCATTAAAGAGTATATCGGGGATATCTATGATTTCCTGGAACAGAGGAAGCTAAAGAACCTTCAGCAACTTGAGAGAAACGGGAAAAGTGTCGCACAGGAAAAGCACGATGAACCGGTTTCAGGGAATAAACAGAACTGGGAAAGACGGAAACTCCTGGAGAAAGAGGAACGGAAGCTGAAAACCAGGATCACCCGGTGTGAAACGGAGATTGAAGCGCTGGAGAAAGAGATCAGCGAGAAGGAGGAGATCCTTGGGAATCCCGGTAAGTTCGCAGACCTGTTGGGGAACGAACAGCTCTTTAAAGAATATGAATCCCTGAAAACCAGGCTGCAACAGGAGATGGATCGCTGGACCTCCCTGCACGAACAGCAGGAGGCTATACCTCGCGATGAATCATCTCCTTAGCCAGCTTCCTCAAGCCTGCTTTCCGGCCCTCATCAACCGCCACCTGCTCCAGGTAGAATATCGCTCTCTTCAGGTATCCTTCGATGATCTCCTGGGTGATGGTATCTATCCCCAGCGACTGGTAAATCTCCTGTATCCTCTGCACCTTCCTGTTCGGATTAATCTGTTGATCCTGAGATAGTTGCGCTAATTCAGCCCGTGTATTTTCATTGGCCAGTGCAAAGGCTTTCAGGTAGAGGAATGTTTTTTTGTTGGATACAATATCCCTCCCAATCTCTTTCCCGAACTTGGATGTATCTCCGAAGGTATCCAGGAGATCATCCTGAAGTTGAAATGCCATCCCCAGGTTTTCCCCGAATTTATAGATGTTCTCTGCATCCTGTGGATCGGCTCCGGCCATGATAGCCCCCACCTTCACACAACAGGCAATCAATACCGCTGTCTTGAGCCGGATCATCATATAATAATCATCCAGATTAACCTTCACCTGGGTTTCGAAGTTCATGTCGTACTGCTGTCCTTCACATACTTTCCGGGCCGTGTCATTGAATATGGCAAGCACATCCGGAAGTTTGGCAGGTGTTACCCGGCAAACGTATTCATACGCCATCACAAACATGGTATCACCGGAGAGAATGGCTACGTTGGAATTCCATTTCTTATACACCGTTTGAACTCCCCGGCGCAGGGGAGCCTGATCCATGATGTCGTCGTGAAGGAGGGTGAAGTTGTGAAAGATCTCTACCCCGATGGCGGGATTCATCGCTTCATCAGGATTTCCCCCGAACATCTCACAGGAGAGCAACACCAACAGGGGACGCAGTCGCTTCCCTCCCTGGGAAAGTGTGTATTCAATGGGATCGTAAAGCTCAATCGGAACATCCAGAAAATTCCCCTCCGGGAAGGCATTCTGGATTTTATTCATCAGATATTCAACGGAATGCATAAAGTACTGTTACATGAATGACCCGTTCAGCTTCATCAGGTATTCGCCATATCCGCTCTTCAGAAGTGGTTTGGCAAGTGCGTGGAGATCTTCCCGGGTGATGAATTTCATCCGGTAGGCAATCTCTTCGATGCAACCGATCTTCAGGCCCTGCCTGTTTTGTACCACCTCTACAAACTGAGCTGCCTGGAGTAACGATTCAAAGGTGCCTGTGTCCAGCCAAGCGATCCCCCGGCCAAGCACACCCACTTTCAGATTCTTCCGTTCCAGGTAAACGCGGTTCACATCGGTGATCTCATATTCGCCACGTGCGCTAGGGCGGATGTTTTTCGCTACCTCCACCACGGAGTTATCATACAGATAGAGCCCCGGAACGGCATAGTTGGATTTCGGCTGACGGGGCTTCTCCTCAATGGAGAGGGCGTTGAAATGTTCATCGAACTCAACCACCCCGTAACGTTCCGGATCATGCACATGGTAAGCAAACACAACGCCGCCATCCGGATCGTTATTGGCCTGCATCAGGGAGTATAATCCATTCCCGAAAAAGATATTATCGCCCAGGATCAACGCTACCTTCTCGGGGCCGATGAACTCTTCACCGATCACAAAAGCCTGGGCCAATCCATTGGGGATCACTTGTTCGGCATAGGAAAACCGGCATCCCAGGTGGTTTCCGTCACCCAGGAGCTTTTCAAAATGGGGGAGATCATGGGGGGTAGAGATGATCTGCATCTCCCTGATTCCTGCCATCATTAAAACCGATAAGGGATAGTAGATCATTGGCTTGTCGTAGATGGGCATGAGTTGCTTGCTGACAGCCAGTGTCAGGGGATGCAACCGGGTTCCGGCTCCACCTGCCAGTATGATACCTTTCATAGAGGTGATTTTGAGGTAAAGATAATGATTTTTCATTTGGGCCGGGGGTGAGGTGAATCCTCCTCATTGGGAATCTCGATATCAACCATCTCCTCCTCCTCCGGCTCTTCAAAGATCTCAACCAGCGGTTTCTCAAATGCTTTTGTTGTACTCCACTTATCCAGCGTGAGGATCAGCGAGGGAAGGATGAAAATGTTCAGTAAGCCTGCTACCAGCAGGGTGAAGGAGATCAGGAAACCGAGCGCCTGGGTGCCTCCGAAGGAAGAGAGGACGAAGATCCCAAATCCGAAAAAGAGAATGGTGGAGGAGTAGATCATACTGTATCCCGTCTCTTGCAGGGCTGAGATCACCGAGTATGGAATGTTCCGGTTGGAATGTTTCAGTTGAAGCCTGTAACGGGAGAGAAACTGGATGGAGTTATCCACGGAGATCCCAAGGGCAATAGAGAAAATAAGAATGGTGGAGGGTTTGATGGGAATCCCCAGGAATCCCATCAGGGCGCCGGTCATCAACTGTGGGATAAGATTGGGTATCAGCGATATCAGGATCATCCGCCAGGAGGAGAAGAGAAAAGCCAGCAGGATGGCAATCCCGATCAGGGCGATGATGATACTCTCGAACAGGTTCCGGATCAGGAAATTGGTCCCCTCCATGAAAACAATGCTGGTCCCCGTAAGTTCAACATCATACTTTTCACTGTTGAAGATCGTATCGATGGTAGCGCGGACACTCTTCTGGATCCTGGCTATATCCTTGGTGCCCACATTGGCCATCTGCACACTGATCCGGGTGATCTGGAAGTTGGTGTCGATAAAGTTCTTGAGCAGGGTTTGTTTTTTCGATTTTAACTCCGGGATGTAACTTCCCATGAAGGTAAGTTCATTGGAGTTGGGGAGCTGATAAAATTTTGGATTCCCACCGTAAAACGTTTGCTTGGCCGATTTGATCACCTCTACAATGGATAGTGGCTTGGCCAGCTCCGGGTATGTCAGGAGAGAATCCTGCAGGCGGTTGATCCGGTTCAGGGTTGACAGGGTGAATACCCCTTTTTTTCGTTTGGTGTCGATCGTGATCTCCAGCGGCATGATCCCGTTGAAGTTGTCCTCGAAAAACATCAGGTCCTGGTACAATTGATCTTTCTTCGGAATATCGTCGACAATCCGTCCGCTGGTGGTGAGCCGGGTAACGCCAACTATCCCAACCAGAACAAGTACACCTGTTATGATGTAAATCGTGTTCCGGTATCCGGTAACCCATACGACTGCCTTCTCGATGATGGCCCGGGCAATGCTCTCTTCCTGGTGTTTAACATCCTTCATCTGCGGAGGAGGCAGGTAACTGAAAAAGATCGGAACCAGGGTCAATGAGAGGGCATATACCACCATAATGTTGATGGCTGCAATGATCCCGAACTCAACCAACAGTGTGTTTTTAGTGATGGTAAAGGCGGCAAACCCGATGGCAGTGGATGCATTCGTTAAAAAATTTGCACTCCCAACCCGCTGTATCACCCGGGCAAGAGCTTTCACCTTGTTCTGGTGAAGCCGGTATTCGTAGTGGTATTTGTTGAGGAGAAAGATGCAGTTTTCCACACCGATCACGATGAGCAGTGGTGGGATGATAGCCGTGAGCATGGTGATCTTATACCCGAAGAGACTCATCATTCCCAATGCCCACACCACACTGATCACCACGATGATGATAGGATAGAGCACCGCTTTGAACGACCGGAAGAAGATAAATAGGAAGATGGCTGCAATCAACAGCGAAAGAAAGACAAAGAGCTTCATCTCATCCTCCAGCATCTTGGAGGTGATTGTACGGATGAAGGGTAATCCGGAGTAATGGATTTCAGTATGGTACCGGTCTCCGAATTGATTGGTCACATCCCGGATCTGGTTGATCAGGTGGATCCGCATTTTGGTATTCAACAGCCGGTTATCAAGGGTCACAGCAATGAGAGTAACCCCTGTCTCCTTGTTGAGAATCAGCTTGTCGTAGAATGGAAGAGAATAGATGATCTCTTTCAGGGAATCGAGTTGAAGTTGCCTTTCAGGTTTATGCCGTGTCAGTGGCACAAACTCAAACTTCTTGAGCGAATCGTTCTTCTGCAGATTATACAACCGGGTGATAGAGACCACCTCTTCCACTCCGGGGATGCCCCGGATCTTCTCCGAAAGGTCGAACCAGTCGTTAAACTCTTCAAGTTGAAACAGGTTTGTATCCTGGATCCCGATAAAGAGCACGCTGCCATCTTCCCCGAACTGTTCCTTGAATTGCTGGTAAACGATGTAGGTGGAGTCGCTGGCCGGAAGGATCGGGGTCATTTCATAGGAGAGCTTCACATCCCGGCCCATGAATGACATAAACGCCGTAATGGCAAAGATTAAGATAAGGAACTGCAGACGGTTCCGAAGGATTCTCCTGACAAGAAATGTCCACACAGGGTCTTGCTTTTGAGGCTGCGAAGATAAGATTATTCGATAGGAATCCCGCAAGAAATCCAACGGAAATCGTTTTGAAATCTTAATTTTGTTTGGAATTCATAAAGGAAAAATAGATTGTCGACATGGTATATGATAACCAGCGAGTATTGATCATCGACAAGGTACATCCACTGATCCCGGAGGAGCTGACCGCTCATGGCTATACCTGTGATTTTTTTCCGGATTATGGGCGGGAGGAGCTCCTCAGGATTATTGATCAGTATGTTGGCGTTGTTGTCAGGAGCAGGATCCGGCTCGACAAGGAGTTTCTTTCTAAAGCTACAAAGCTGAAGTTCGTCGGCAGGATTGGATCGGGACTCGAAAACATTGATGTCACCTATGCCCGGGAGAAAGGCATCGTGTGTCTGAACTCACCGGAGGGGAACCGGGATGCCGTTGCAGAGCATGCCCTGGGAATGTTGCTTTCGCTGATGAATCATCTGAACAGGGCCGACAGGGAAGTGAGAAGTGGTCAATGGATCCGGGAAGGAAACCGGGGGACTGAGATCAAAGGGAAAACCATAGGGATCATCGGATACGGGAATACCGGAAGCGCGTTTGCTCAACGGCTGAAAGGATTCGAAGCCGACGTGATCTCCTACGACAAATACAAAACAGGGTATGCTGACGGAAACACACGGGAGACCACCCTGAACGAGATCTTTGATTCGGCTGATATTCTCAGTTTGCATGTACCTCTTACCGAAGAAACCACCTTTATGGTAGATGCTACCCTCCTCTCCAGGTTCCGGAAACCCATCTGGCTGATCAACACCTCACGGGGAAAGGTCGTAAGAACCTCTGACCTGGTGAAAGCGCTGAAGCCGGGAAAGGTTGTGGGGGCGGCCCTGGATGTTCTGGAGTATGAGGCGAGTTCGTTTGAGGCTCTTGCTCAGGATCTTCCGGATGATTTCCGGGCCCTGATGGAGGCCGGTAACGTGATCCTCACCCCGCACATTGCCGGCTGGACGCAGGAGTCAAATATCAGGCTGGCGAAGGTGTTGATAGATAAGATATTGAATCTCTTTAGCGTGCCGTTTTAGAATTGTTTACAAAAGAAAAAAGCAATAAGTTTGCTTTTAATTATAGACTCTATGAAGCAGGAGAAAAAGCTCTTTCAGGGAAAAACACTGGCCATTCTTTCAGGAGGCGGTGATACACCAGCCATCAACTCGAGCATCGAAGCAGTCAGGAATCGTGCAGCCCTGCTGGGATTTAAGGTATATGGCGTCCGCAAAGGGTGGCAAGGGATGCTGGGAGATGGCGATGTGGTAGACCTGACCAACCAGCCTTACGATGGATGGTATGGAGGCACGGCTTTACGCGCCAGCCGGACCAATCCCTTCCCATCCAAGAAGAATCCGGAGAGTCGCGTTCCCCAGGTGCTCCGGAACCTCGAACGGTACAGGATTGATGTGCTGGTGACCATCGGCGGAGATGATACCAACGGGGCGGCCAGGCGACTCTTTGAAACAGAGGGCATCCCGGTGATCGGCTTCCCAAAGACCATCGACAACGACCTGCGTACCCGTACCATGCATCATTACCAAGGGAAAGAGATCGAAGCGGTGTTGTGTCCCGGCTTCCCCTCCGCGGCTAAAGCGGTTGCAGATTTTGCCGCCAATCTCAAGACCACCGCTGAATCCCATTCACGGATCATCGTCCTGGAGGTGATGGGACGCGATGCCGGGTGGCTCACCGGTACGGCTATCTTCGGGGGAGCCGGTCCGCTGGTGCTGATCCCGGAGGTGGAGATCACCAGAGAGCGGAAAGAGTTCTTCCTGGAAACGGTGAAGGAGCATTACATGCGGTCGCCCAAGAAATGCCTGGTCATCCCGGTATCGGAAGGGGTCCGCTGGTTCGATGATAAATCGGGCAAAGTAGATGTGGTATACGCCAGCTCCGAAGTGGATGAATACGGCCATCCCCGCTTTGGGGGAATCAGCGGGATCATCGCCTCAGAGATCTCCAACAAGCTGGGGATTGAAGCCCGTGCCCAGATCTCCGGCTACTATGCCAGGGCCGGCCATTGCCGGTTGTACGACCGCAGATTGACTCAAACCCTTGCCGATAAGGTGGCCGATCTCCTGATTCGGGAGGAGTTTGGCATGATGCCGGTCATGAAGAACCTGGTCCCCTATGTCGAACTGGAGGAGTTCAACACCACGGCCATCGACATGGGAAAGGTTGGGAATAAGCCTCTTCCGGAGGACTACTTCGATGCCAACGCCTTCTCTTTCACGGACGCCTACCGGAACTTCCTGGAGATCGTATTGGAGAAGCCGGAGTTCGATGATTTCCGGTACGACTTCCCGGTGGTGATCCCGGAATGAGATTCACTCCACCACCACCTTCCCCACCCCAATCACCTTTTTCCCCTCCATCACTTTAAGCAGATAGATGCCGGGTTTTAGAGCGGAGACGTCGATCACGGATTTATCCTGGTTAGGAGCAATCCGGGTGGCTGACTGTAATTGGCCAGTAAGGTCGAATAGTTGTATTTCTATCTCACCGTTGTTGTTTGGTAGTTCTACAATAAGGTTATCCTTAACAGGATTTGGATAGCAAATAACTGTTTTAGATTGGGTTGAGATGGAGGGAATTTCTGTATATGTACTGTCCAGAAAGTGGTAATATTCGGTAAATGTGACCCCGTAATCCCTGCTGAAATATATATACAGGCAGGAGTGGGGATAATATGGATTACCACAAAGTTCTCTTTGCACAACATAAAAAGTACCCGGTGTTCGGCCAGCCGTGTATAGATCTTCTTCGAGCGCTGAGGGTAATTGACTTTGTAACGTTATCGTTTGGCCATAATCAAAGGTATGAAACAGGTAAATATTCATCCAATCATACCATATAACAAAATAAATCTCACCAGGTTCTGTTCCCCGGTATATCATGCATTCATTAAAAACAGGAACACCGGGGAATTCAATGTATGAAACCGAAAAGGTTTGGCCGTAATCATTACTGTAAGCCAGGCCCAAGGGCCCATGTTCATAATAGGCTTTATAACAATAAAGCTCTCCTGGAAGAGTCCCAACTTCGCGCAACATTAATGAATCATCGGATGCCTGGAAGGTAAATGTGTTCCCAAAATCATTACTTCTATACAACCCCCAACCTTGTATATATATTTCTCCCGCCATACAACCCGCAGTGAAATACAAAATATCATTGAAAAACCTCTTCTCAAATGTTACACCATAATCAAAACTAATACCAAAAGTATCCTGATGACACAAGGGTTCTTTGTAGATACACCCTTGTAAGGAATCTCCAAAAATAAATCCTCCTTCAACAAACCATTCTGTTTTTCGTTTTAGGGTCAATGATTTGCCATTATCGGTCGAATG
>JADHVQ010000014.1 GCA_016783905.1 Bacteroidales bacterium
ACGGCAAAGACGTCCCGGTTATAGGAGTTGGCGATATCGGCAGTGATCAGCGCCCCTCCCTTCCTGGCTGCTTCTACCACAATGAGGGCATCACATAGTCCGGCAATGATGCGGTTTCGCTTTGGGAAGTTCTCCCGGTCGGGATTGGTTCCGCTAAAGAATTCGGTCAGCAATCCTCCACACGAAAGCATCTTTTCTGCCAGTGAACTATTTGTGTAAGGATAGATCCGGTCGAGGCCATGACCCAACACGGCTACAGTGGGTAGTTCACCATCCAGGGACGCCCGGTGTGCACAGCTGTCGATCCCGTATGCCAGGCCGCTGACAACCAGTGGCCGATGGGTTGCCAGGCCGGTTACCAGTTCCCTGCAGATCCGTTTCCCATAACTGGTAGCGCTCCGGGTCCCCACCACCCCTACTACCCGGTCTTCGTTCAGGTTGGCATTTCCCTTATAGAAGAGCAGTAAAGGTCCGTCGATGCAGTGAACCAGCCGTCTGGGGTACAATGGATCCTGAAAGAAGAGAGGCGAAATACCAAATCGGGCGATGAAAGCCATCTCCTGTTCAGCCCGCAACAAAATCTCTTTGTTTCCCACCCCCCGGCTCAACACCTCCCCTACTCCTCTCACCTTCTGAAGGATCTGTTTTGGCTCGCGGAATACAGCTTCCGCGCTACCGCACATCGTCACCAGCTTTTTCCCCAGTACATCCCCGATCCCCGGGATCAGACAGAGGGCAATCTGATACAATAGCATCGTTTGTCGTTTACCCCATTAATCGGGTTTAGGGTTAAAAAGTAATACCCAGTTTTCCACAATTTTGCAATATCTGCTGAATCACAGGGTATATTTGCAAGGATGGAGAGCCCGGAGAAGAATAAAAGCGTGTTGGTTTGCCCTCTCGACTGGGGGATTGGCCACGCCACGCGGTGTGTTCCCGTGATCAGACATTTTCTCGATCAGGGATTCCGGGTGGTGATCGCATCTGACCGGCGCCCACTGGCATTTCTCCGGCGCGAATTCCCGGACCTCGAGTTCGTAAGATTTCCAGGAACCCATGTCATCTATCCGCAACGGTCGATCATGGCCATGAAAATGCTGATCCAGGGCCCAAAACTGTTCGGTGGGATACGCAAGGAACATAAACTCCTCCGGAAAATCATCGACGAACAGGAAATCGACCTGGTTTTTTCCGACAACCGCTATGGATTGTGGAGTGCAGATGTCCCTTCGATCTTTATGACCCACCAGCTCCAGATCAAAGTGCCCCGTTACCTGAACCTGTTCTCCCCACTGCTGCAACGGTTCATTTACGCGATCATCCGGAAATATCATGAATGCTGGATTCCCGACTTCGAAAGCCACAAAGGGCTGGCAGGAGAACTTTCCCATCCGGCCAGGATACCGGATCATGTCTATTACATCGGGACCCTCTCGAGGTTCTCAGGCGCCATGAATAAACACGTTTCTACTGAGATCCACCCATTCGAAGTCCTGGTTCTCCTCTCGGGCCCGGAACCACAGAGAACCATCCTGGAGGAGACATTGCTGGGACAACTGCAGCATACCGATATTCAGACCGTGATTGTGAGGGGGATCACGGAGAGACAAGAGGAGAGGCAGTTTTCAGAACATATCCGGATTTTCTCCCACCTGGAGTCGGATTCACTGCAGGAGTATATCCGGCATGCACTCGTCGTGATTTGCCGCTCCGGCTACTCCAGCATCATGGATATCACTGCTATGGGGAAGAGAGCCATCTTCATTCCTACCCCCGGTCAAACCGAACAGGAATACCTGGCCAGCTACCTGATGGCCAAAAAGATCTATTTCTCCATGGCCCAAAAAGATTTTGACCTGATCTACGCGTTGGAGATGTCAAAAAACTACCCCGGAATGGTACTGGAAAATGATTATCAGGAGCTGAGGGAGAGAATCGCCTTGATTGCACATCATTGCACATGATTGCACATCATTGCCATGATTTCGCTTATTCACCATTTCACCATCTCACCATTTCACCATTTCACCATTTTCTTTGCCCTCACCACAAAGTAAACTCCCGCCAACACAAACGGAATACTAAGCCACTGGCCCATGTTCAGTGCCATGGTGGCTTCGAATCCCACCTGGGGCTCTTTCACGAACTCAATTAAGATTCGTATGCCGAAGATGAGGAGCAGGAACATGCCGAAGAGAAAACCCAGTTCGGGTTTACCGTTTTTCCGGTAATAGTACCAAATGAGATAGAAAAAGATCAACAGGTACGACAGGGCTTCGTAGATCTGCGTCGGATGCCGGGGATCTTCCGCCTCTAAAGGATTCAATGCCCTTGTAAAAATGAAACCCCAGGGAAGGGTCGTCACATGGCCAAAAATCTCCGAATTCATCAGGTTTCCCAACCGGATCAGGCATCCGGCCAGGGCCACGACAATGACAACTCGGTCGATGACCCACAGGAAAGGCCGTTTCTTTACAATTGAAAAGATGATCAGGGCTCCAACGATGCCGATCGCAGATCCGTGGCTGGCGAGCCCTCCCTCCCATATTGCAAAGATCCTCAGGGGGTGGGAGAGATAGTAATCAGGTTCATAGAAAAGGCAATGTCCTAACCTGGCTCCAATAAGCGTGCCGATGATCATGTAAGTGGTTACGGAGTCGAGCACCTTCAGCGGAACACCCTCCTTCCGGAACATCCGCTGCAGGATAAGATAACCAAAAACAAAGCCAAGTGCAAACAATACTCCATACCACCTTACCGCAAGGCTGCCGATTCGAAAGATCTCCGGGTTGGGATTCCACGTTATGAATATCGTAAAGGGCATAGGTTATAAATTTCAGATAACTTGATTTTTGGATGGCTGGATAACTAGTTAGCCTGGAACTGCATGCGTTGTGTAAACAGTGAATCCAGCTTCGTTGCCACTTCCGTCTGGCCGTAAGTCCGGGCAACACGACCCAGGTCCCTCAACACACTCAATGCCGTTCTCACATCCTGGTCATAGTAAGCCTGTTCCGGCCCCTGCACAGCATTGTAAAAATCGAGGTCCTGTCCGTACGTCTCTGCCAGCCGCTCCAGGATCAGGTTCCCTTTTTCCGGTTCATCTACCTGATAATAGAGTTCTGCATAGGGGATCATATAGAGATCCCACGGAAATTTGCTTTCCGGGAAATATTCCAGATAGGTATCCATCAATACTTTTGTCTCCTCTTTATTACCCATCTCCATCATCCCCTTAGCCGTTCTCAGAATGTTTGTCTTGGGACGGATGGCGTTGTTCTGACTCTCGGGATCAATGTAAACATGCGGATCATTCAGGTTACCCCAGGTACAGTTATTCAGAAAAACATCCGTAGAAGCGATGGGGTCAACACTCCCCAGTCCGGAAATATACTCTTCCTGATAAGCTCGTACAGGCATAAACTTATAGACAAATCCGGTTACGTAACACATGGAGTCCATGTTGAAGACATGATTTACGCTGGAAGGGGCCGCAAAGTAGAGCGGCCTTGTGAAATTGGTAGTGGCAATCAGGTCCAGAAGCATTATATCATTCTTATATAGCTGGTTGGACCGGATGGTCCAGTAGATGGTATCCACCATGCGATCCGCCAGTTCAGGAGGCACGATACCGTATTTCAGGCAGTTCTCCTTGTTGACTGTCAATTTGATCTTCTTTGCCGGGAAGAACTTGATCCGCTGTCCGTTCTGAAGGGTCAGATAGGTTTGCGGACTGGTGTTCTTGATCCACCCGATCAGGTCTCTAAGCTCCACATAATCATTGAATCCTACATTATAATAGGGGAGGATATCGTTGGTTCCCTGTCGGTAATCCTTTTGCGGAAGGGTTAAAGGGATTGGGTCCGAGTCGTACATTTTTTTGTAAAGCTGATCGATGTACCACGCTCCCGAAGCAAGCATCAGGTTGACCACGCGTACATCCGTCCGGATCCCTTCCACCTCCTGGTCGTACCAGAGCGGGAACGTGTCGTTATCCCCGTTGGTAAAGAGGATTGACTGAGGTTCGCAGGAGTTGAGGTAATTGGCGGCAAAATCGCGACAGGCATACTTGCCTGAGCGGTCGTGGTCGTCCCAGTTTTGCTGGGCCATCAAACCGGGTACCAGGATCAGGGTGACAGCAAATACGATACCCACGGAAACCTTCTCATTCACCTTACTCTTCATCCACTCAACGAGCTGGATCACCCCGATGCCGATCCAGATAGCAAAGGCATAATAAGAGGCAGCGTAGGCATAATCCCTTTCACGTGGCTCATAAGGCTGCTGGTTCAGGTAGACCAGGATCGCCAGACCGGTCATGATAAAGAGGGAAGCCACCACAATGGTATCCCGGTAATCCTTTTTCAGGTGAAAGATCAACCCGAGGATCCCGAGGATCAAAGGGAGGAAAAAATAGGTGTTGTGGGCACGGCTCTGCATGGAGTCGGGCAGGTTGGTCTGGTCGTGTCCCAGTCGCATCTTGTCGATGAACGGGATCCCGGAGATCCAGTTGCCATTGGCCGGCCCGCCAAATCCCTGGGTATCATTCTGCCGGCCGGCAAAGTTCCACATGAAATAGCGGATATACATATGGCCGATCTGGTAGCTGAAAAAGTACTTCAGGTTCTCTCCGAATGTAGGCCGGTTTCGGGTCTCTGTCTTTCCGTCAGGACCGGTGATGGTGATTGGTGTCCCCTCACCTCCCCAGTTTTTGTAAAATGCCTCTGATCCTTTCCGTGCACGGCTCCACATTCGTGGGAAAAGGGTTGTGAAGCGCTCGTCATAAACAGGGATGGTTCCTTTCCGGTCATCGATAACGATATATTTTCCAGCCTCATCATCCCGGCGGTAAACCGGAGTGCCATCATCATAATCAACAATTGGTGCATTCCAGTATTGACCATATGCGATCGGCCAGTCTCCATATTGTTCCCTGTTCAGGTAAGAGAGCATACTGATAGCGTCTTTCGGGGCATTTTCGTTGATCGGCGTGTCGGCGTTGGCCCGGATGATCAGCATCACAAACGAGGAGTAGCCGATCAGGATAAAGGTAATTCCCAGGATGATGGTGTTCCAGATCACCTGCTGCTTCTTCCTGGTAAACCAGAGACCCCAAACGATCAGTCCAATCAGCAACAGGAAATAGAAAATAGTGCCGGAGTTGAACGGAAGTCCGAAACCGTTCACAAAGAGCAGCTCAAACTTGGCCGATAGCTTCACCACCCAGGGGATGATGATAAACATGATAAAGGCCAGGATAAAGATTGAAATGATAGCCGTGAAAATCATCCCCCATCGGGTAGGTTTGAATTTCTTGAAATAATAGACAAATGAGATCGCGGGGATCGCCAGCAGGTTCAGCATGTGAACTCCCACTGAGAGACCAATGGTGAAAGCCAGCAATATGAGCCATCGATAGGAATGCTTTTCGTCAGCCTGCTCTTCCCATTTCAGGATGATCCAGAAAGCCAGGGCGGTCATGAGTGCCGACATGGCGTAAACTTCCCCTTCTACCGCCGAGAACCAAAAGGTATCGCTGAAGGTATAAGTCAGGGATCCGATGAAACCAGCGGCAAAGATGGTATACATTCTGCCATCTGTCATCTCCCCGTCGGAAGCCACCAGCTTTTTAGCCAGCATGGTGATGGACCAGAAAAGAAAGAGGATGGTGAGGCTGCTGCAGAGTGCCATCATGATATTGACCATCAGCGCAACCTGGGAAGTATCGCCAAATGCAAAGAGGGAGAAGAACCGGCCCAGAAGCTGAAAAGTAGGTGCTCCGGGAGGGTGACCAACCTGTAACTTATAAGCGGTGGCAATATACTCTCCGCAGTCCCACCAGCTGGCGGTGGGTTCAATGGTCAGAAGGTAAACCACGGATGCGATGACAAAGACAGCCCAGCCAAAGATCCGGTTGAGGTTTTTGTAATTTTTCATGGAAGACAAATTGACTACAATGCTTTTCAGGCAACGAAAGTACGAAAATTAGTTAGTTTGTTTTATCTTTGCCCGCGAATTCGATTTTCGAATCCTTTATGCTGAATTCGTCATTCGTAAATCGTCATTCGTAATTTGAAATGACCCATGGTGTAATGGCAGCACAAGAGATTTTGGTTCTCTCGGTCTAGGTTCGAGTCCTAGTGGGTCAACAACCTATCCAGGTGCTCATCCTTACAAATATCTATATACAATAATGAGATATTTCCTAAAGATATTTTTGATTTTTGAGATTTGCTTTTGTACATTTGGGAGCTATTAACCAATAAAAGAGCCCATGAAAAAGATCTTTACACTCGTTCTCTTTTTCCTCATTGTAAGCATCGGGTACTCCCAGATGGAGATCAGCGCTTTCAATGCCACAGGTGGCGGGTATTCCACCACCTTCCTCACCGATTACCAGTGCATCGGCGTAAATCCGGCCAACCTGGGTTGGACCTGGAACGAAAACAGCATGAATCTCGGTTTCCTGGAGACTGCTGTGGGAATTTATTCAGAGCCATTGACCAGGAAGCAGGTGTGGGGAGACCTTTTTAACGAAAGCATCAACCTCGACTCTGCCGGGAAAGTCCTCGCCTCTACCGACTTTACCGACAAACTGTTGTGGGCGCAAGCCGGTGTTACGTGGTTTGGGTTCTCTTATCAGCATGAAAAGATCGGTGGTTTTGCTTTCACCATCCGCGACCGGATGTTATGGAGCACAATAATGAATGATCAGGCTTCTGCCTTCCTGTTCCAGGGATATAACGCTTCCTACTTCGACAGCACAGCCAATGTAGGAACCGACAGTGTTACTGGATATTCCACCAATCCCCAGATGGCATCCGTTGTCTACAAGGGAACAAAGCTTCATGCCCTCTGGTACCGGGAATATAATTTAGGGTATGGAAGGAAGATCATGGAGAAAGAAGACTTTACCTGGTATGGAGGTATTGCCCTGAGATACATCACAGCCTATGGAGGATACCAATACTTTGAGGATCTTAGTAACCAAAAGGCGTTCAGTGCATTCTCTCCCATCTTTGAAGTGAATTACGATGAACCAACACCCTCCCAGATCACGAAGACCGGATTGAGAAGAGTGGGAGGCGGATTCGGATTCGATCTGGGCTTTACCTTCCTGATCAAACAAAAGATCAGAATTGGTCTTGCCGTGAATGACATTGGTTGGATCACATACAACGGCAACGTATACTATGGCAACGATGTCAATGTTTACAAGATTGAAACCGCCGGTATTGACAATTATAACATCTTCGCACAGGGTCAGCTGATCGAGGCCGACAACGCCCCGGGTGACCCGAGTATGTGGGTAGGCACTGCAAAGAAAAAGGTCAGTCTGGCCATGAACTTCCGGGGAGGCGCCAGTTATTTGATCAACGACAAGGTAGAAGTGGGGATCGACTCTTACATCCCGCTAAACAAAGATATCCCGGGCCGTTATGAGAAAGCGATGATGGGCGTTGGTGTCCACTACGATCCGGCAAAATGGATCCAACTCTCCCTGGGCGTTGTCACCGGAGGGAAAGTAGGTACCAACGTGCCACTCGGTATAACCTTCATCCCTATAAGGAAAGAGCATACCACCTGGCAGATTGGATTTGCTACCCGCGATGTGATCTCCTTCTTCAAATCCAAAAATCCGACCGTTTCGTTTGCTTTTGGATTCCTGAGATTCAGCTTTGGCGAACTGAAGGGCGGAAGCTAGGAAGAGCGCCGCAAATCCATGGGATGAAGCGGCATGATCATATAGAATCCGGAATGCCTCGGAGAACAATCTCCTGTAGGTCTCTCTGGAATGTCGGAATGTGAAGAGGCTTCCGTCAATTGACATCCACCGTTTTACTCTTGCTGACACTGCAACTGACATGATGATCCCCCGACAATGTGATGTTTGCCTTCACCTCATATCGACCAGCCGTATCATACCGATGGGAAGTCGTCACACCGGTTTTTGTTTCGGAGGTGCCATCTCCAAACAACCACTCCACAGTAGTAGTAAATTCTTCATCGTATTGTGTCAGTGAAAAGTCAATCTCCTTCGGATCGTCAGGATTAGCAATATAAGAAATCGATGTAAAGAGTAACTCAAGGCCGCAGTCAATCACCTCTTCTGCCCTTTTTTTACAGGAGAGGGAGAGCATCAGGGCACAGAAAATAAGAATTCCCAGTTTTTTCATGATTGTCAAAGGATTAAGATTGCGGGATAAATATAAATATTTTCACTTACCTTTGCAAACTGCGTAAATTTTAAAAAAATATAATTACCTGATTTACAATATTTTATCGACTTTTTTGGATGACTAATCAAATCTTTACAGATGATAGAAAAAGTACTGGTTGCCAACAGGGGTGAGATTGCCGTTCGCGTGATGCGTTCCTGCCGTGAAATGGGGATTGTCTCTGTAGCTGTCTATTCGGAAGTAGATGAAGCCTCTATGCATGTCAGGTATGCAGATGAAGCCTATTACATCGGGCCCGCCCCTTCGGCAGAAAGTTACCTCAACATGGAGAAGATCCTGGAGGTAGCCAAACAGTGTGAAGCCGATGCAATCCATCCCGGGTATGGGTTTCTTTCCGAAAATGCTACGTTCTCGCAGAAATGCCGGGATGCCGGTGTGATCTTTATCGGACCAGGGCCGGAAGCGATCAGATCAATGGGTGATAAGATCACGGCGCGAAAAAACATGATCGCAGCCGGAGTACCGGTCGTTCCAGGAACCACAGAACCCATCAGCGACGACTCCAAAGCGATGGAGGTAATCCGGGAGGTCGGTTTGCCTGTGATGATCAAAGCTTCAGCCGGTGGTGGTGGTAAAGGAATGAGGCTGGTCAAGGAGGAGGCCGAAGTAGCCGGTGCCATCCGCATGGCCCGCTCAGAAGCCGCTACCTCCTTTGGTGACGACTCCGTCTACA
This sequence comes from Bacteroidales bacterium, assembly GCA_016783905.1. Classification (GTDB taxonomy): domain Bacteria; phylum Bacteroidota; class Bacteroidia; order Bacteroidales; family FEN-979; genus QYOJ01. Next base: position 8,914 of record JADHVQ010000014.1, read on the forward strand.
TCGAAAAGTTCATTGACTCTCCACACCATATCGAATTCCAGATCCTGGCCGACAATCACGGAAACGTGATCCATCTCTTCGAGCGGGAATGCTCCGTGCAACGCAGGTATCAGAAGATTGTGGAAGAGACTCCGTCACCCCTCATTACGCCGGATGTGCGTGAAGCCATGGGAGAGGCCGCCGTGGCTGCAGCTAAAGCGGTCAATTATTCGGGAGCAGGCACCATCGAATTCATTGTTGATGATGACCAGAATTACTACTTCCTTGAGATGAACACCCGTCTCCAGGTAGAACATCCGATCACAGAACGGGTGGTGGGTGTCGACCTGGTAAAGGAGATGATCCGGATTGCCCAGGGAGATCAACTGTGGCTGAAACAGGACGATCTGAACCAGGATGGCCACGCCATCGAGTGCCGGATCTATGCCGAAGATCCTGATAACAACTTCATGCCAAGTCCGGGGCGTATTGCCCACATCACCGAACCGAAAGGATTGGGCGTACGATGCGATGGGTATATTTATAAAGGCTACGAGATCCCGATCTATTATGATCCACTGATCTCAAAACTGGTCTGCTGGTCACGTACCCGGGAGGGAGCTATCGCCCGGATGAAACGAGCGCTTTATGAATACAAGATTACCGGGGTGAAAACCAACATCCGTTTCCTGGAACGGATCATGGATTGTCCTGCCTTCAAAGAGGGAAAATACAACACCCAATTCATCGAAAAGAACCAGCAGTGCCTCATGGGACCTCAGGAAAATGATCCACAAAACGAAGACCGGGCCATCATGGTGATCTTTGCCGATTACCTCAGAAAACTGGATAAGTTTGAGACCAAAGTGGTCGCCAGGGAGGGGACGGCCGACTGGAAAGTTACCGGCCGGAAGAAAAACCTCTTCAATTAACTTAATCCATATGAATGCACTTGAAATTAGTCTGGACAACCGAACCGCCAATGTGAAACTCCTGGAGAGGGAGGGAAACCGGTTTCTGATTACAGTGGATGACAATGAGTACGATGCCCACATCATCATGGTTGAGCAGGGCGTTTATCTGCTGCTGATGGATGGAAAATCCTACAACATTGAACTGATCGAAGCAGGCGGCCCTAAAAAATATTATGTCAATACCTACCGCTACTCCTATGATGCAGAGATCATTGATGCCGAAACCAGATACCAGAAAAGCCGTCATTCCGATCATGGCGATGACGATTCGGTCATCTCCAGCCCCATGCCGGGTAAGGTGGTCAGGATCCTGGTCAAAGAAGGCGATCAGGTGAAAGCCGGGGATACGGTGATCGTGGTTGCAGCCATGAAGATGGAGAGCGAGTACAAAGTGAAGAAAGACCGGATTATCAAGGAGATCAAGGTGCGCGAGGAGGATACTGTTGATGCACATCAACCCCTTGTGGTTATTGAATAATTAAAACCAGAAAAGATGACGACACTGGAGGATAAACTCAAGCAGTTTGACGAAAAGAATAAGATTGCCGAATTGGGCGGTGGTCAGGACCGGATTGATAAACAACACGCGAAAGGAAGGCTGACGGCCCGTGAACGGATCCAGTTGCTTCTCGATCCGGGCTCTTTTGTGGAAAAAGATAAATTTTTAACTCACCGGTGCCACGACTTCGGGATGGAGGAACAGAAGGTACTGGGAGATGGCGTGGTTTCCGGCTACGGGAAGATCGACGGTCGTATCGTCTTCGTCTTCGCTCAGGATTTCACAGTTTTCGGAGGAACCCTGAGTCGTGCCAACGCCGATAAGATCATCAAGATCATGGATCTGGCCCTCCACATGGGTGCTCCGGTGATTGGATTGAACGATTCGGGAGGCGCCCGGATACAGGAAGGCGTGGAGAGCCTGGCAGGCTATGCCGATATCTTCTACCGCAACACCAAATGCTCCGGGGTGGTCCCGCAGATCTCGGCAATCCTGGGCCCGTGTGCCGGAGGGGCTGTTTATTCCCCTGCACTTACTGACTTCATCTGCATGGTGAAAGATACCAGTTACATGTTCGTGACCGGTCCCGATGTGATCAAAACCGTGACCCACGAAGATGTCACCATGAACGATCTTGGTGGAGCCATGACGCACAACTCTAAAAGCGGTGTGGCACATCTGCTGGCAGAGAATGATGAGCAAGCGATGATGATGTTGCGTGAGCTGATAAGCTTCCTCCCCTCCAACAACATGGAAGAGGCGCCGATTCGGCCATGTACCGACGACATCCGCCGCACCGATGAGAAACTCTCCACGCTGGTTCCCGACGATCCGAACAAACCCTACGACATGAAGGAGTTGATCACTACCGTGGTTGACCACAACAACTTCTTCGAGATCCACCCTCACTTCGCCCAGAATATCATCATCGGCTTCGGACGGTTCGACGGCCGCTCCGTCGGGATCATTGCCAACCAGCCCGCTCACCTGGCGGGAGTGCTTGACATCCAGTCATCCATGAAAGCGGCCAGGTTTGTCCGGTTCTGCGACGCTTTCAACATCCCGGTGGTCACGTTCGTGGATGTCCCTGGATTCCTGCCTGGCACCACCCAGGAGTGGGGAGGGATCATCAAGCATGGTGCCAAGTTACTCTACGCTTACTGCGAAGCCACCATCCCGCGCATTACCGTGATCACTCGGAAAGCCTATGGCGGCGCTTACGATGTGATGTCCAGTAAACACATCGGAGGGGATGTCAACTTTGCCTTTCCCACAGCCGAGATCGCCGTGATGGGTCCGGAAGGAGCCGTCAATATCCTTTATAAGAAGGATGGCTTGTCGCCGGAAGCCCGCCAGCAGGCAGTGGAAGATTATAAAAATACCTTCGCCAGCCCTTACAAAGCAGCTGAACTGGGCTATGTAGACGAGATCATTCATCCGAAAGAAACACGCTTCCGCCTGATCCAGGCCCTGGAGATGACCCAGACCAAAACCAAATCGGGACCACCCAGGAAACACGGGAATATCCCGTTGTAATATATTTTTACAAAAAGTTGTTGAATGAGTAAATAGTTTGTATCTTTGCACTGATTTTGAAAGTTATGAGATGAGGGGACCACAAGTCCCCTCTTTTATTGGGAATTCCTCACCAGAGCTTTCCGGAGACAGTTTGCGATAATCTGCGAGAAATTCTGCTAACAAAAATGATAACCAAAGATCAGATAGAAACGTTCATCAACGCTTACTTCAACGACAGTGATAAATTCCTGGTTGAAGTGAAGGTGAATCCGGCCAACAAAATTGCTGCCTTTATCGACGGTGACCAGGGGATTACTATCGACGACTGCAAAGAGCTGACACGGCATATCGGATCAACCCTCGACCGGGACCAGGAAGATTACGATCTTACTGTCTCCTCAGCCGGTGCTGATAATCCGATGAAAATTCCCAGGCAGTATATCAAGCATGTTGGCAGGGAGCTGGAGATCACAACCACAGCGGGCGCAATCATCTCCGGCAAACTGGTAGCTGCCGGCCAGGAGTCCATAGAACTTGAACACAAACCCATTAAAAAGGAAAAACAAAAACCAAATACAATAGTAACATTCAATCAAATAAAGGAGGGGAAGGTAGTGCTCTCGTTTAAATAACTTTAATCCAAATGCACTATCTCACCCCCCACCCCCCTAAAGGGGGAGAAAGTCCCGCATGTGCGGGATTTAGGGGTAATAAAAATGACAAATAAAATGGAACAACTCAATTTAGTCGAAACCTTCTCTGAGTTCAAGGAATTCAAGAACATCGACAGGGAGACGATGATGATCATCCTGGAGGATGTCTTCAAGCATATGCTGACAAAGCAGTTTGGTTCAGCCGACAATTTCGACATCATCGTCAACATCGACAAGGGTGACCTGGAGATCTGGAGGAACCGTATCATCGTGGAAGACGATGCCGTGGAGGATGAGAACATCCAGGTACCTCTCTCCGAAGCAATTAAAATTGAGCCCGACTTCGAGGTTGGAGAGGAACTTTCGGAAGAGATTAAGCTTATGGATTTCGGACGCAGGGAGATTCTCTCTATCCGCCAGAACCTGATCTCCAAGATCCAGGAGTATGAGAAAAACAACATCTTTCTTAAATACAAAGAGAAGATCGGCGAGATCATCACCGGAGAGGTTTACCAGGTATGGAAAAAAGAGATCCTGGTGCTCGACGATGAAGGGATCGAACTGATCCTGCCCAAGTCGGAACAGATTCCATCCGATTTTTACCGTAAAGGGGATACCATTCGCGCTGTGGTTTCGAAAGTGGAGATGAAAAGCAACACTCCTTTCATCATCCTCTCCAGGACTTCAGAGGGGTTTCTCGAACGGCTCTTTGAAGCAGAAGTGCCGGAAGTCTATGACGGGTTGATCAGCATCAGGAAGATCGTCAGGGTTCCCGGTGAACGTGCCAAGATCGCCGTAGAATCCTACGACGACAGGATTGACCCGGTTGGCGCTTGCGTTGGGATGAAAGGATCGCGTATCCACGGGATCGTCAGGGAGTTGAAAAATGAGAACATCGACGTGATCAACTTCACCAACAATCCCTCCCTCTTTATCCAGCGTGCCCTGAGCCCGGCCAAGGTGAGTTCTATCACCATTGACGAAGAGAACAAGAAAGCGGATGTTTTCATGAAGCCCGACCAGGTCTCACTCGCCATTGGGAAAGGGGGCTACAACATCAAACTGGCCGGAAAGCTGAGCGGGTATGAGATTGATGTCTACCGCGATACCGATTTTGACAACGAAGATGTTGACTTGCTGGAGTTTTCGGACGAAATTGACCAGTGGATCATCGACGAACTAAAGGCGATCGGATGCGATACTGCCAGGAGTGTGCTCGATCTGGAGGTGAAAGAGTTGGTAAAACGGACCGATCTCGAAGAGGAGACCATCAATGAAGTAATTCGCATATTAACCGCTGAGTTTGAATAAAAAGTCATATTTTTACCGCCAATTTTAAAGGCAGGGAGTGAACAGTACTATATGAGTGAAGGACAACCATCAATCAGGTTAAGTAAAGCAGCCCGGGAATTCAACATTGGAATTGCTACGGTCCTCGATTTCCTGAATAAAAAAGGATTTAAACTGGATCGGGATCCCAATGCCAAGTTGTCGCAGGAGATGTACACCCTGTTGATGAATGAGTTTGCCTCTGAGAAGCATGTCAAGGAAGAAGCGAAGAAGATCGGATTGCATTTCAGTGGACACGAAACCATCACCATTGAAGACAAGCGCGAATCCATTGAAGATCAGGAGAAAGAATTGGATGACCTGATCATCAAGAATGTATCGATGGGATTTGATAATAGGCTCTCGGAAGTCGTAAAGAAAGAGGATTCCTTCAAGGAAAAAGAGACCCCGGCAGCTCCGAAACCTGAGGCCAAAGAGGAAGATAAACAACCCGCAAAGGAAAAGAAGAAATCCAAAAAGACCGGGAAAGAGCCGGAAGAGAGTACCGGCACAGCAGACAAATCAGTGGAAGAGGAGCCCGGTTCACCCTTAAAGATCCTGGGCAAGATGGATGTTCCCGAGGGGAAGAAGAAAGAAGAGCTTGCCGTAAAAGAGGTTTCGCCTGAACCTGCAGCTACCGAAACATCAGAACCAGCCGGGGAAGAGATACAAACCATTCAAGAAGAACCCAAAGAAGCCCAACAAGCGGAAGAGCCGGCAGCCACCCCCAGGGAGAAAAAAGACTATAATTTTCTCCCCACAGAGAAGATCAAGCTGGAAGGCCCCACCATCCTTGGATCCATCATTCTTCCCGAACCCAAAAAGGCGGAGAAGAAACAACCTGTTGCCTCTTCATCCGATGATTCCACGAAATCCAAGAAGAAGAAGCGCAAGAGAATCAAACGCCAACCCGGAGAACCCGGAGCCGACCTGCAGTTCGAAGCCGGTAAGGGCCGTTCCAGGGATAAGAAATATGCACGTGATGTTCAGAAACCCGAGATCTCGGAAGAGGACATCGAACGTCAGATCAAAGAGACCCTGAGCCGTCTCAGCCCAATGGGCAAATCAAAAGCTTCGAAATACCGCCGTCAGAAACGGGAAGCTGCCAGCCAGCAGATGCAGGAAGAGCAAGAGCGGATCGCTGAAGGAAAGCGCATCATCCAGGTGACCGAATTTGTTACTGCCAACGAACTGGCTACCATGATAAATGTCGCGGTCACCGATGTCATCTCCACCTGTATGACACTTGGCATGTTCGTCTCTATCAACCAGCGGCTTGATGCAGAAACATTGAGCCTTGTAGCAGAAGAGTTCGGATATAAAGTGGAGTTTGTCAGCGTTGAGGTGCAAGAGGCCATCAACCTGGCCGACGACAAAGACGATGGTGAAGACCTTGTTTTCCGTCCGCCCATTGCTACTGTAATGGGTCACGTGGACCATGGGAAGACCAAGCTGCTCGACTACATCCGAAGTGCTAACGTGGTGGCTGGAGAGGCAGGGGGAATCACCCAGCACATTGGGGCATATGAAGTACTGCTTGAGAACGAGAAAGCGATCACCTTCCTCGATACACCGGGACATGAAGCCTTCACTGCCATGCGTGCCCGGGGAGCGAAGGTGACCGATGTGGCCATCATCGTGATCGCTGCCGACGAGACCGTCATGCCACAAACCCAGGAAGCCATTAATCACGCTCAGGCTGCTGGTGTTCCTATTGTTTTTGCATTTAACAAAATGGATAAGGCCAACGCCAATGCCGAAAAAATCAGGGAAGAGCTCTCGAAGATGAATATCCTGGTGGAAGAGTGGGGTGGGAAATACCAAACACAGGAGATCTCCGCTAAAGCTGGAACCAATGTAAACCTCCTGCTGGAGAAAGTACTTTTAGAAGCCGAGATGCTGGATTTGAAAGCCAATGCGAAGAAATTGGCTTCCGGTACCGTGATCGAATCATCACTTGACAAGGGCAGGGGTTACATTGCAAAGCTACTGGTACAGAACGGCACCCTGCGAGTCGGCGATATCGTGCTGGCGGGGTCCACCTTCGGACGGGTGAAAGCCATGTACAACGAGCGGAACCAGCCCATCAAAACAGCAGGCCCCTCTACCCCAACCCTGATGCTTGGTTTGAACGGGGCGCCACAGGCTGGGGATAGTTTCAACGTGATGACCGACGAACGTGAAGCCAAATCGATCAGCAACAAACGGCTGCAACTGCAGCGTGAGCAAGGTATCCGTACACAAAAACACATCACCCTCGACGAGATTGGACGACGGATTGCCATTGGCGACTTCAAGGAACTCAATATCATCGTTAAGGCTGATGTCGATGGCTCGGTAGAAGCCCTTGCCGATTCCCTGATCAAACTCTCTACCACAAATATCATCGTAAATGTGATCCACAAATCGGTTGGACAAATCACTGAATCAGATGTCCTGCTTGCCTCTGCCTCCAATGCCATCATCGTCGGCTTCCAGGTGCGTCCATCCGTTTCAGCCCGGAAACTGGCAGAACAGGAGCAGATTGATATCCGGCTCTACTCGATTATCTACCAAGCCATTGAAGAGATCAAAGCAGCCATCGAAGGGATGCTTGCACCGGAAATCGAGGAGAAGATCACCTGCAATGTGGAGGTGCGTGAAACTTTCAAGATTACCAAAGTGGGTACCATTGCCGGCTGCTATGTGCTCGACGGAAAGATCACCCGGAATAGCAAAGTACGTATCATCCGGGACGGAATTGTTGTCTATACCGGTTTACTGGCTTCCTTGAAACGATTTAAGGATGACGTGAAAGAGGTTGGCACCGGGTATGAATGCGGACTCAACATTGAAAGCTTCAATGACATCAAAGTTGGCGACATCATTGAAGGATACGAGGTGACAGAAATCAAGCGGAAGCTTTAATCTCCTTTTCTGAAAACAGTCTGGGTCCTGTCGGGCCCCAGGGAAATAATCTCAACCGGTAATCCGGTTGCTTTTTCTATATAGGTTGTATACGCTCTGAAGTTCTCAGGAAGAGCTTCAAATCCCACGCCATCATCCAGGGAGGTATTCCATCCGGGCAAGGTGTCGAAGACCGGGTGAAGCGTTTCATCCCCCAGGTCAAACGGGAGCTTGTCGCTCAGGATGCCTTCTCTCTCATAGCTGGTACAGACCTGGATGCTCTCCAGCACATTCAGCACATCGGCTTTCATCATGATAAGGCGATTGACCCCGTTCAGCATAATGGCGTAATTCAGAGCGGGCAGGTCAAGCCATCCACACCTGCGTGGGCGACCGGTGGTGCTCCCAAATTCATGACCGGCTTTCCGAAGGAGATCTCCTTGTTCATTATGCAACTCCGTGGGAAATGGACCTCCCCCAACACGGGTAACGTACGCTTTGAAAACACCATATACCGTTCCGATCCGGTGAGGGGCAATGCCCAGTCCGGCACAGGTACCGGCAGTGATCGTATTGGATGAAGTGACAAAGGGAAAAGAGCCGAAATCGATGTCAAGGAGAGTCCCCTGTGCTCCCTCGGCCAGGACAGATTTTCCGCCGGCGATGCATTCATTCAGGTAGTATTCACTATCGATGAACCGGAACTCCTTCAGGCGCTTCACAGCATCCAGCCAAACCTCTTCGTATTCATCGAAGGGCAATCCGTCAATCAGGTAGTTTACAAAATCAAACTGGTATTGGTGTATTATTTCCAGGTGCCTCTCCTTCAACCGGGAGTAACAGCCGTTGAAGCCGGGATCGGTAAGGTTTCCCACACGCAATCCGGTGCGGCCGTATTTATCAGTATAGGCCGGTCCGATCCCCTTCAGCGTGGAACCGATCTTCTCCTTCCCTTTCGAAACTTCATACGCCGCATCAAGTAACCGGTGGGATGGGAGAATCAGGTGAGCCCTGCGGGAAACAAGCAGGTTCTTTTCAGGTTTCAGGCTGGCTGCATGTAATGAATCAACCTCCTTAAATAAAATGTAGGGGTCAATGATGACTCCGTTACCGATCACATTCTGTTTCTCCGGATGGAAGATCCCGGATGGGATGGTGTGAAGGATGAACTTTTTTCCATCAAATTCAATGGTATGACCGGCATTTGGACCGCCCTGGAAACGGGCAATGACATCATAGCGGGGAGCAAATACATCAACGATCTTTCCCTTCCCCTCATCTCCCCACTGCAATCCTAAAATAACATCAACCTTCATCGATCGGGGAGTTTATTTTTGCTCTCTCGAGTTTCCGTAAAAGGTAAGTGAATAATGGGTAGTATCAACATTAAAAAGGTCTTGAACATGAGCCTTGATCTCCTCGATGCGGGGATCGTAGAACTCGAGCACCTCTCCGGTTTCATTGAAAATGAAGTGATCATGCTGAATCATCATGTTGGTCTTCTCAAACTGGGCATAGTTCGTACCAAACTGATGCTTGGTAACCAATCCGCAATCGAGCAGCAATTCAATTGTGTTATACAGAGTAGCCCGGCTGACCCTGTATTTGTGATTTTTCATCCGGATGTACAGGGTCTCTATGTCAAAATGACCATCTGTCGCAAAGATCTCTTTCAAAATGGTGAAGCGCTCCGGGGTTTTCCGGTGACCATGACGTTCGAGGTAGTCTGTAAAAAGTTTTCGAATATTGTCGAATGAATCTTCAGCTATTTTCTTCATCATCCATGAAATTTTCCGATAAAAATACAAAAATAAGTTTATTTAGACATGATTCAAATAATTTTTTAATCCACCCGGGTAACATTTCTGATTCCCTCTATCTCCCTGAGATTCATCAATAACCTGTTCAGGGTGTTTAGATTCTGAACAAATAATCGGACCTCACTCTCGGTGTACCCATGGTCTGTTTTCAGGGAAAATGATTTGATATTGAGGTTCAGTTCTGAGGAGATCACCCTGGAGATATCATGCATCAAACCCATTCTGTCAATCCCTGCGATTTTAATCCCTGTAACAAAGGAGATAGACTCTCTGTTTGTCCAATGCACTTTGACCATCTTGTTCCCGAAGCTCGACATCAGTTCAATGGCTCTATAACAGTGAGTCCGGTGAATCTGGATGGGAAGCTGTTCTGATGCAATCAGACCAATCACCTCATCTCCGGGAATGGGGTTGCAGCAGAGAGCCACTTCAAATCCCCGTTGATCATGGTCCCCTTCCTGGCTCCCGGTATAAGCGGAAGTTAGTGTTGCTGGTTCCTTTTCCTGAGCCGACAATACCACCTCTTTTGGTTTGGTTTTGGTAACCGGCTTGGTCAGGAAGGTTAGCCAGCCGCTTCTCATGTTGGCCGTAGCATATGCCTTGATATCTTTTATCCCGATCTTATCCTGTGCTGCGGCATAGTAAAGATCTATGAGGGAAGTAAAATTACTGGCTACCTGAAAATGCTTGATATTCTCAGCAGAGGCTTCAATACTGCTCTTCTCAAACCATCCCTTCAGCTTCTCCTCTCCAATCCCATGAAACTTCCTTTTATGCTCCTTGACACTCTGTTTGATGTTGCTTTTCGCCCGGGTGGTAACCACGTAGTCAAGCCACTCGTCACGGGGTGATTGCCTCGCCGAGGTAATGATCTCTATCTGTTGCCCGTTTTGCAGCTGTGCATTGATCGGCGCCAGTTTTTTATCTACCTTAGCACCTATACAGGTGTTGCCGATCTCGGAATGGATCGCATAGGCAAAATCCAGTACAGAGCTTTTGGCAGGAAGGGTGCGCAGCTCTCCCTGCGGCGTAAAAACGGAGATTTCATCAAGAAAAAAGAACCCTTTGATATCATCGATGAAGGCCAGTGCATCATCATCCGATGAATCCAGCATCTCCTTGATACGATCAAGCCAGTGGTCCAACTGGCTGCTGACCTTGATCGAGTCCTTGTATTTCCAGTGCGCTGCATACCCCTTCTCCGCAATTTCATCCATCCGCTTCGACCGGATCTGGATCTCCACCCATTGTCCGGTATGGCTCATCACCGTTGTATGCAGGGCCTCGTATCCATTCGCTTTGGGTATCGAAATCCAGTCACGCATCCGTTTCATGTTTGGCCGGTAGATGCCGGTTACGATGGAATAAGCTGCCCAGCAATCTGCTTTTTCCGACTCAATGGGGGAATCAAGGATGAGCCGGATCGCGAACACATCATATACCTCCTCAAAGGGAACCTCCTTGATTTTCATCTTCTCCCAGATGGAGGAGATGGATTTCTCACGGCCCGAGATACTGAACCGGAAGCCCTGATCGTTCAAGACCTGCCGGATCGGGTTGATGAACTTATTGATGAAACGGATCCGCTCCCGTTCCGACTCCTTCAGCTTATTCTTAATCGATTCGAAGATTTCGGGGTCGGTGTACTTCATGGCCAGATCTTCCATTTCAGTTTTGATGGCATGAAGTCCGAGCCGGTGTGCCAGGGGAGCATACAGGTAGATCGTCTCGGAAGCCACCTTCAGCTGCTTTTCATCCGGCAACGCATCCAGGGTACGCAGGTTATGGAGCCGGTCGGCCAGCTTGATGAGGATTACCCGTACATCATCTGAGAGGGTCAATAAAATCTTGCGGAAATTCTCTGCCTGGATGGATGCTGTCTTCTGGTCAAAAATTCCTTTTATCTTCGTCAGGCCGTCAATGATGGAGGCCACTTTATCGCCAAAGAGACCACGGATATCTTCCAACGTAAATTCGGTGTCCTCCACCACATCGTGCAGCAGTGCACAAACGATAGAGGTCATCCCGAGACCGATCTCCCGTGCACATATGATACCCACTTCGAGCGGATGGTAGATATAGGGCTCTCCACTCTGACGACGCATATCCTTATGGGCTTCCAACGCCATATTGAAAGCTTTTCTGACCATCTTTCGGTCGGCCTCCTTATTAGGGAGCCAGACTTTCATCAGGTAACGGTAACGCCGCAGGATCTCCTTGTTTTCAGCTTCCGGATCAAATTGGTACATACAGAGGATTCTGATTCTGTCAGGATTACAAAAATAGGTAAATTTAGAATGAATTGAAACAAGAGCCGGGGGAAAACGCCCGGAAAATGATTACTTTTGAAGGGCTATTCATGACGGCTAATAACCCCATGCTGAATACACCTCACTACCGTCTGCTAATTCTATTGTTATCGCTCATCGCGTATCCCCTATCCCTGATCGCTACCCATCAGCGTGCTGCCGAGATCACTTACCGGCATCTGGCCGGACTTACCTACGAAATCACCCTCATCTCCTATACCTATACACCCAGTCCGGCAAACGCCTACCGCGACTATCTGACCATTCACTGGGGCGACGGAACCACCAGCGAGATTCCCCGCGTAGAGATCCAATACCTGCCCAATGAGATCTCTTTTAACCGGTACGTGGGAGAGCATACCTTCGCCGGACCCGCCACCTATACCATCTCCTGTGAAGATCCCAATCGGAACGGAGGTATCCTCAACATTCCCAATTCGATCAATGTACCTCTCTTCATTTATTCCGAACTGGTGATCAGTCCCTTCATTGGAGGATATAACAACTCTCCGGTGCTGCTTCTCCCTCCCATTGACAATGCCTGCGTCAATCAACCTTTTCTTCATAATCCGGGAGCATACGATGTGGATGGCGACAGTATCTCATACCGACTGGTTACGTGTCTGGGTGCAATGGGACTCCCGATCCTTGGATATACTCTCCCTCCGGCTACCGACTCCTTGGTCCTGAATCCCGTAACTGGAGACCTTTTCTGGGTCACCCCTCCCCAGCAGGGAGAGTACAACATTGCTATCCTGATCGAAGAGTGGCGCAACGGTACTAAGATTGGGAGCGTTTTGCGGGACATGCAGATCATCGTGATCGCCTGTAACAACCGGCCGCCGGTAATTGAACCCTTGCAGGACACCTGTGTAGAGGCAGGGCAAAAACTCACATTCCCTGTTACAGCCTACGATCCTGATTCCAACATGGTGACCCTTACAGCCACCGGAGGGCCCTTTCTATTGCCCGACCATAAAGCCACCATGGTTCCCAATCCCGCCACCGATTCTGCTCATGTGACGGCCATATTTAACTGGCAAACCATTTGTGACCATGTAAAACTCAATCCCTACCAGGTCTTCTTCAAAGCTCAGGACAACAGCAAACCGGTAAGCCTCACCGATATCAGGTCCATGAAGATCCTTGTGGTGGGGCCAGCGCCGGAAAACCTGACCGCCACACCACTCGGGACAACAGTGACCCTCAACTGGGACAGCTACTCCTGCCCGAATGCATCGGGATATTATATTTACCGCAAAGCTGATTCATCCGGATTTATACCCGGATATTGCGAAACAGGTGTCCCCCCCTACCTTGGATACAGCCGGATAGCCAACCTGACAACCCTGGATCAAACCAGTTACCTCGATAATAATAACGGTCAGGGACTCTTCCAGGGAGTGAAATACTGCTACCTGGTAACTGCTTACTACCCCGATCAGGCTGAAGGATATGCCTCCAACGAAGCATGTGCCACCCTGAAGAAAGATGTTCCGGTAATCACCAACGTAAGCATCCGGATCACTGATCCTGACAGCGGATCACTTTACCTGGCCTGGTCAAAACCTACTGAACTGGATACAGTCCAGGCGCCCGGCCCATACTCCTATGTGATTACCCGCGCCAGGTCCGATCAACCCAACCAATTTGTTCCGATCCATACCTATAACGATCTGAACGATACCCTCTTTATCGATACCACCCTCAACACGGAGGAGTACTCCTTCATCTACCGGATTGATCTTTACAACGAGACTCCCGGCATGCAGTTCCTGATTGGTTCTTCACAACAGGCAGAGTCTATGTTCCTGGAGATAACTCCTACCGACAAGAAACTGATTCTGGCCTGGAACGTTGATGTCCCATGGACCAATCTCAATTATTCGATCTTCCGGTACAATACCCTGCAAGCCCTCTTCGACTCAATTGGCTTTTCCACCGAAGCCCTCTATACTGACATGGGGCTTGTCAATGGAACAGTATACTGTTATTATATCCGAAGCCATGGAATCTATTCAGGAGGCGGATTTGTCGATCCCATCATCAACCTCTCGCAAATTACCTGTGGAATTCCGGTAGATGACCTCCCTCCTTGTGCACCTGTTCTTTCGGTTCATACTGATTGTGATAACGCTACTAACATCCTCTCCTGGGTCAATCCCAATGATACCTGTACTTTCGATATTGTGAAGTATTACATCTGGTATTCGCCCGACAGAAACCAGCAACTGATGGTCATCGACTCCCTTTTTACCATCAACGATACCATCTATGAACATAAACCGGAACAGTCAATCGTGGGTTGTTATGGTGTAACAGCCATCGATTCGGTTGGAAATCAAAGCGAACTGAGTAACATCATCTGTGTCGACTACACCGATTGCCCGATTTACCGGCTCCCCAGGGCCTTCACCCCTAACAACGATATGCGGAACGACCTCTTTGAACCGTTTCCTTACACATCCGTAGAGAGCATCAACCTGAACATCTTCGACCGGTGGGGGAAGGAGGTGTTCCACACCCATGAACCTGACATTGATTGGGATGGAAAAGATCAGTCGACCAACCAGCCCTGCAGCGATGGGGTCTACTTTTATGTCTGCGATGTCTTTGAGATCACCCTCTCCGGCACTGCCAAACGCACCCTTCGGGGATCGGTAACGATCTTGCGGTAGAGACGCGATTAATCGTACAGACGCGATTAATCGCGTCTGTACAATCACTATCTTTGCCCTGTGAAAAACATCCGCAATTTTTGCATCATTGCCCACATCAATCACGGGAAAAGTACCCTGGCCGACCGGCTGTTGGAGACCACTAAAACCATCACGGAACGGGAGTACCAGGAGCAGGTGCTGGATGACATGGAGCTGGAGAGGGAGCGTGGGATCACCATCAAGAGCCATGCCATCCAGATGAAGTATACACTGGAAGGAGAAGAGTACACCCTCAACCTCATCGACACCCCTGGTCATGTGGATTTCTCCTATGAAGTCTCCCGGGCTATTGCAGCCTGTGAGGGAGCTCTGCTGGTAGTGGATGCCACCCAGGGCATCCAGGCGCAAACCATCTCCAACCTTTACATGGCCGTAGATTATGACCTTCACATCATCCCGGTACTCAATAAGATCGACATGGAAAATGCAATGATTGAGGAGGTGAAAGACCAGATCATCGAGACGCTTGGATGCAACCGGGAAGAGATCATTGAAGCCAGTGCGAAGTTTGGTTACGGGATCGATGAGATCCTGGCGGATATCGTGCACAGAATACCCCCTCCCAAAGGCGACCCGGAAGCTCCTCTACAGGCACTGATCTTCGACTCAGTGTTTAACTCCTATCGCGGGATTATCGCCTATTTCAGGATTTTTAACGGTGCACTCCGGAAAGGAGATAAAGTGAAGTTTGTCAACGCCGGTCAGCAATACGAAGCCGATGAGGTGGGGATTCTCCGCCTCCGGCCCGAACCCAGGGAGGTGTTGATGACAGGAGATGTAGGATACATCATCTCCGGAATAAAAACCAGCAAAGAGGTGCAGGTGGGTGATACCATCACCCATGTGGCGCGGCCATGCAGCCAGGCGGTCGATGGATTCGAGATGGTTAAGCCGATGGTATTTGCCGGGATCTATCCGGTGGATGCCGACGACTACGAAGAGCTACGGGACTCCCTGGAGAAACTGCGGCTCAACGATGCTTCCCTCTCGTTTGAACCCGAATCATCAGCAGCCCTGGGCTTTGGTTTCAGGTGCGGTTTCCTGGGGCTACTCCACATGGAGATCGTGCAGGAACGGCTCGACAGGGAGTTCGATATGGATGTGATCACTACGGTGCCCAATGTCTCCTACAAGGTCTTTACCACCAAAGGAGATGTCATCGAGGTGCACAATCCGTCCGGGCTACCTGAATCCACTATCATTGATCACATCGAAGAGCCTTATATCACGGCCAATATCTTATCCCGGTCGGAGTATGTGGGTGCCATCATGCGGCTTTGCATCGGCAAGCGGGGAACCTTGAAAAACCAGGTCTACCTGACCACCGACCGCACCGAGCTTACCGTCGAACTTCCCCTTGGTGAGATCGTCTTTGATTTTTACGACAAACTGAAAAGTATCTCCAAAGGATATGCCTCATTCGATTACTACCAGTCGGGATTCTATAAGGCTGAACTCATCAAACTCGATATCCTTCTCAATAGTGAACCGGTGGATGCTCTCTCCACGTTGCTTCACCGGGATCACGCGTATGATTTTGGGCGTAAGTTCTGCCTTAAGCTGAAAGAGTACATCCCCCGTCAACAGTTCGACGTGGCCATCCAGGCTGCCATTGGCGCCAAGATCATCGCCCGTGAAACAGTAAAAGCCGTACGGAAAGATGTGACTGCCAAATGCTACGGAGGCGATATCACCAGGAAGCGTAAACTCCTCGAAAAACAGAAAAAAGGCAAGAAACGGATGCGCCAGATAGGCAATGTTGAGGTGCCCCAGAAAGCGTTTCTCGCAGTGCTGAAGCTGGACAGCTAGATGATGTGCAATTTCTGTGTAACTTTCGCCTTGAAATCTCGTCTTATTACATCAAATCAAAATCACACCCACATGAAAAAAGCACATCCAATTCTGACGATAGCTCTGGCTATCGCCATGATCTTCATTTTACCTGGAAAATCTAAGGGACAGGAGGATGAACATCATACGCATAAGCATAAACACAACAAGTCTGAAATCAATGTTAGCGGAGTCAAGATCCAAAATATAGGGGATGACTCCGTTGTCATTTATATCAACAAAAAGGAGCATAAATACAATTACGGTTGCACCAACTGGAGCACCCTCCCGTTTTACTGTAAGAAAGGGAAGTTCAACGGCCACTGGGCTGGAATTGACTTCGGCTGGAACGGCTATGTGAATAAAGACCTGAACATGGATTTTGGTCCTGGCAATCAGTACCTGGACATGAATACCGCCCGCTCCCTGATGATCAACCTCAATCCGTTTGAGCTGAATGTGAACATCGCCAAAAACAAATTCGGATTTACCTGCGGATTGGGCTTTTCGCTGCACAACTACTATTTCAGCGGCTCCTATACCTGGATCGGCGATTCCACCACTCTGAAGGCATACAACACCATTGACGACAAAGGAAAGAACGTGGGAATGAAGGTAAACAAGCTCTTTGTCTCTTACATCACCCTGCCTTTGTTGTTTGAAATCCAGACCAATCCGGGTCACCACATCAACAGTTTCCACTTCACCTTTGGGGTGATCGGTGGATTGCGTTTACAGACCTACCAGAAACAACGCCTCTACCAGTGGCAGGATACCTATTTTTTGACTGATGACAAAGGAAATAAGGTTGCCTCTTTCTATGCCGATAAAGGCTTGATCCGGAATCATGACCCTTATCACTTAAATCCATTCAAACTGGATGCAACCGTCAGAGTGGGCTGGTCATACCTGAACCTTTACGCTACCTACTCCCTGACCCCAATGTACCAGAAAAACAAAGGCCCGGAATTATATCCGTGGTCCATTGGAATCACCCTGCTCGGCTGGTGACCCCACTCTTTCTCCCTCCCCTCGAAGGGGAGGGTCGGGGAGGGGTCACCCAAAAAATCGTTCCTGGAAATTCACCAGGAACATTTTTTTTGTAGCCCGTGTGACCGCTGTATACAACCACCGGAGATACTCCACGTTGAGCATCTTGTCGGTCAGGTAGCCCTGGTCGATGAAGACAGTGTCCCATTGGCCTCCCTGGGTCTTATGACAGGTCAATGCATAAGCAAATTTCACTTGCAGGGCGTTAAAATGAGGACTGGCTTTCACCTTTTCAACCCGTTCGCGCCTGGATGGCAGATCGGCAAAATCCTCCATGACCGTTTGAAAGAGCCGGTTGTTATCAGGTTGTGTCAAAGCGGCCGATTCGGAGGTCAGGGTATCGAGGAGGATCTTGACATCCAGTTCCTGTTCATCCGGGTAATCGATAAACCGAATGGTGATATCGGCAAACCGGAATCCGTAGAGCTCTTCAAACTTCCGGATGCGGGTGATCTCCACGATGTCGCCGTTGGCGATGAATCCGGCGGAGGATTCGAGGGGGAGCCAGAAATAGTTGTTCTTCACCACCATCAGGTAATCCCCGGTAGTGATCTCACCGTCGAGGTAGAGAATCCTCCGCCGGATCTCCCGGTTGAAGATGTTGGCACGCTTGTTCGAACGGCAAACGACCACGTTGTTTTCCCGTTCCGATCCTGAATATGCCTGATTCAGAGCCTCCTCCAGTTCAGCACCCGTGATCCGGAAGATATCCGGAAAGGACTGTAACTTAAACAGCGGGAATTTGACCTCCTGCTTCATGATCTTCTCCCGGATCCGGGTGGCGTTGACCAGAATGCCTGATTCCTGCGACTGTCTCACCACCTCAGTAAGTTCAAAGGAGTCGATCTCCAGGTCATATCCGTTCTTCAGAAAAGAGGGATCCAGGGCAGGACTGTAATCCAGTCCGACCGGAGGCAACTGGGCTGCATCACCAATGAAAAGGAGGCGGCAGTTCTCTCCCGACTGCACATAGGCAAAGAGATCGTCGAGCAGGTTTCGCGAAGCAAACAGTTGCCCTTCTACCGGCATGGCATGCTGGATCATCGAAGCCTCGTCGACGATGAAGAGCGTGTGCCGGTGCAGGTTCTTCTGCAGCTTCATCTCGATCTGACCCTCTTTGTTGGTCCAGGCCAGGTAAATCTTCCGGTGAATCGTATGAGCCTGCTTTCCTGTATAGCCTACCATCACCTTGGCCGCCCTGCCGGTTGGAGCCATCAGCACAGTTCGTTTCCCGAGAGCCGGGAGGACGTTAACCAGAGCCTTCACCACGGTGGTTTTCCCGGTTCCGGCGTATCCCTTCAAAAGGAATATTGCATTGGACCTCTTCCAGGAGATGGTAAGAAACACGGCTAACTCACCCATCAGCTGTTCCTGCCCCGGGGTTGTGGCATAGGGGAATTCATGCAATAGCATGGATCTGACACGGTTGACATCCATGGCAGAAAATTATTCGTAACGGAGTGATTCGATCGGATCGAGGTTGGCAGCCTTCTGTGACGGATAGATCCCGGAGATCAGGGCTACCGCGAAACAGATCAGCACACCGGTAATGATCCATATCCAGGGAATGATAAAAGCGCTCCCGATAGCCAGGGAGATCACATTGCCGATCAGGATGCCCAGGATGATCCCCAGGGCGCCCCCTAACTGACCGATGACGATGGCTTCCACCAGGAACTGGTTCCGGATGAGCCGTTTCGTGGCACCGATGGCTTTTCGTATACCAATCTCACGGGTCCGCTCGGTCACCGACACCAACATGATATTCATCAGTCCGATGGCAGCTCCCATCAGGGTGATCAATCCGATGAAGGTAGCAGCAATGGTGACATACCGGATGTTTTCGATCAGCATTTTAGCAATCTCATCACTCTTGGTGATCTCAAAAGACTCAACCAGCCCCACCGGAACCTTCCGTATGTTCCGGAGCAAACCGGTAGCCTCCCCCACCCCGGGTTCCATCTGCTCCAGGTTGTTGACCATCACGCTGATGTTGTAAGACATGTTTGGCCGGGGAAAATAGACCCTGACATTGTTCAGGGGGATGAAGCAACTCCTTCCGCCGCTGAAACCTATACTGGTCCCTTTGTCCTTCAGCACTCCGATCACACGGTATTTACCCGATCCAATAGAAATGATCTTGCCTGCCGGGTCCTCCTTATTCTTGAAGATGCTACTGGCAATTTCCGGTCCAATCAGCGTTACACTCGACCCATAGCTGATCTCATCAGGAGTGAAATTCCGTCCGTTGGCAATCTCATCTCCGGAGGTAAAGATGTAATTTTCATCCACACCGATGACACGGGTGTTCGGATTGGTTTTGTTGGACTCGAATTTCACCGTTGCGATGCCGGTCGCATAGGTATAAACAGAGGTATAGGCCGGGAAATTGAACCGCTCTTTGAACTCCACTGCCTGATCCAGGGTGATCGGCTCATACCTCCGCTGCTTATTGTGCTGGCCACCAATATGAATATTAAGCGACCGGTTCCGGATAGTAAAGGTGTTCGATCCCATCATGGAGAAGTTGTTGGTAAGGAAATATTTGATGGAATCTGTTGCGGTCAGAATCCCTACCAGTGCCATGATGCCGAAAGCGATGATGAGGATGGTCAGGATCGTGCGCAGGAGGTGGCTCCTGATCGAGTCGAGCGAGACCTTGATGTTTTCTATGACGAGGGTTCGTTTCATCGGGAAGCAGGTTTTCAGTTTTTCTCTCCAAATGCCAGATCTCCTGCATCCCCCAGGCCGGGAACCAGGAAAAGCTGGGCGGTTAGTTCTTCGTCCACATCTCCTACCCATATGGTGACATTCTTCTTTGGGAGAGACTTTCTCAGGTGGTTTACTCCCTCCATACTGGCGAGGATGGTAGCTATGTGTACATGTGACGGTTTGCCTCTGGATAGCAGCTCCTTGTAGGTATGAACCATAGATGATCCCGTAGCCATCATGGTGTCACAGATGATCAGCACCTTCCCGTCGATCGAAGTGGAAGAGGCATACTCCACGCTCATGCTGAATGTACCGTCTTTGTGTGCCATTCTGTAAGCCGAGACAAACGCATTGGCGGAGCGGTCGAAGAACTTCAGGAAACCCTGATGGAAGGGTAATCCCGCTCGCAAAATAGTGGCAAGCACCGGGTATTGTGTCAATAACGGAACATTGGCAATTCCAAGGGAGGTGATGACCTCCCGCTCTTCAAAGGTCAGCTCTTTGCTGATCTCAAACGCGAAGATCTCGCCTATTCGCTCAAGGTTATTCCGGAAACGGGAGCTGTCCTGCTGGATCTCGACGTCACGGATCTCTGCCATAAACTGATTAAGCAGGGAGTGTGATTGGCCCAGGAGCCGAACCATGGAAGAAGAATTCATAGGTGAATCATTTCAAACAAAGATACGAAAATTCAGATTCTCCGGATCTGTTTATAAAAAGGGATCCGCGATATTCTCACAAAAGGGTAAGTCGTCTCCCTGGCACCGAAACTCTTGTAGAACCGTCCCAGGTTCGGGTCGTTTCCCCCTTCGAAATCGAGCAGCGCCGGCTGACCTGCATGCTCACGGATGAAGGCGTCGAGCAGCAGAAACATGGCGCCGTTGTTACGGGTAGTGAAGTCGGAAGCAGCCAGCAACAGGATGAAGCGGGAGCGGTCCTTCAGGAAAAAGGTCCCGGCATCCAGCTGCCCTTCCCTGTGACCGGCTCCCATCAGAATTCCCGAAGCCTGTTTCACACTATGTGCAATTAACTGTTCAATCGCAATATAATTACGATACCCCAGCTTCCCCTCCCGTTTCCCAAAGTTGTTCCGGAAAAGGCTGACCAACTCATCAGCTGAGATCTTTCTTCTCACCACAACCTGGGCATCCAGTGCTTTCCTGATATTTCGCCGTGTATTCTGGGAGTAGCGCCCGCTGATCTCATCGTAGGGATACATCAGCTCTATCTCATGGTTCAGGCGGGGAGTTACATGGAAAATGGCCGGATCTACTTTATTCATACCGTTGAGATGGATCTCCACCAGCTTGAATTTCAGGGGGATGGCTTGGAGGAAGCGGGTGACCAGATCCTCGGAGAGCAGACCTGTTGTAAAGAGTCCCAGCTGTTGGGTGAAAAAAGGCTGAGCCAGGTATGGAATGCCAAATTTCCATTTGTGTGTGAGTGGGAACACACTCCGGTAGTCGTCCTCCACCAGGGCATCCCAGCCCGGGGAAACAAGGTCGAGATACCAGGAGAGGCCATAGACCAGGGAGTTTACCGACTCCAGGACACAACGATCCCAGCGGGCTTTGTCAATCTGGTTATGGGGGATGTAGGAGATCATGGAGCCGCCTCCGCTACCACCTCCTCATAAAGTCTCCGCCATCCCTTCCAGCGTCCGGAGTCGGACAGGCTTTCATTGTGCCACAAGCTGATGAACCGGCCATTGTATAAACGAACCTGACTGATGATTTGTTTTATCTCATGCAGGCTCTCCTCCGGAGTCAGACGAAGGTAATCCCGGAATGTGACATCCATGACCGGTACCGGATGAATACGCAGCGGTTTCTCTTCATTCAGGGTAAGATCAAAAAAACGGAACGGATGTGCAATTCCTGCCCGGAAACCGGAATGGGATGCATATCCCATGGAATATTCATCCAGGATACCCAGTGTGGCCAGGTGCTGAAAGGTGGCTGGAAAGGAGAATTTCAGAAAATGTTGCCGGCTTCGGGTGATTTCCTTTCCTGTCGCCTTCGCCAGTCCATCCATCTCCTTCTGCAGCCGGGAAGGGTGATTCGATGAAGATAAAGAAGGATGCACTCCCACATCCGACCACGTTGCCAACAACTGCATCAACGCCTGTAATCCTCTTCCATCAACCGGGATGTTATTATCGTTGCCGCCATAATCAGCAAAAAGTACAAAGCAAAGGGTAGGAAGCTGATGCCCTTCGTGAAGAGACCGGATGAAAGAGAATGTATCATAGGGATCCGGAGAGATGCCTGTAAGCACACGGAGCCGTTCAAGGATTTCAACCAACCGGCCATGAGAGAGTGCGCGACCAATCCCGCCCATTGTTCTGTAGAAAGAACGATACCGGTAAGCGAAGGCATGGTCGATGTCGATCGTGGGAAGGTAGCGATAAGGCTCCTGGCGGGTCATTAGCGATGGGTACTTATTACGCAACCGATCAATAAAGAGCTTCAGCCAGATATTCACCACCGGTATATCCAGGAAGCCGCCCTGGAATGCCAGGCTGGAAGAGGCGGGAAATCTGTGGTATTTATCTTTTTTAGTCGAGATGTACTCTTCATACCGGGATACAAGATAGAACGAAGCGGCCAGGAGGTCGAATGGGAAACCCGCATCCGGGTCGGTCGATTCAAAGAGGACAGGGATCTCCCGGAAACGGCGAACGGGGATTTCGTGTGCAAAAATCGCCTGTTCAAATAACAATCCCGAGGACTCCATAAAGAGTCCGCCGCCGGGATCCTCCTTGCCGTAAGCTATCTTGGGTCCCTCGAAAGAGAGATATTCCTCTTGCGATTGAGTGAATGTCACCTCCAACCCGGAGATCTCCTTAAAAAGAAGATGGACAATATAACGCAGCCGATTGGGAACAGAAGAGGTATAAAACAGCAACACAGCGCCTGGAGTTGGATGAGCCAAATTACACAAAAATCAAAAACTTTCGTACTTTTGAACACCTATTTGACCGATTTCACAAACCATGCAAAACTTCATCGTATCGGCCCGGAAATATCGACCGCAAACCTTCAGAACGGTGATAGGGCAGCCCTCCATCACCAACACACTTAAAAATGCCATCCTGCACAATCAGCTGGCCCAGGCATTTCTCTTTTGCGGCCCCAGAGGCGTTGGAAAAACAACCTGTGCCAGGATCCTGGCAAAAACGATCAATTGTGAAAACCTATCTCCCCAGGCCGAAGCATGCGATGCCTGTCCCTCCTGCGTCTCTTTTAATGAAAATGCTTCCTTCAACATCTATGAACTCGACGGCGCTTCCAACAATTCGGTGGATGATATCCGGAGTTTGGTCGACCAGGTTCGGATTCCCCCTCAGATGGGCATTTACAAGGTCTACATCATCGATGAGGTACACATGCTCTCCGCATCAGCCTTTAATGCCTTTCTGAAAACCCTGGAGGAACCACCGGCCTATGCCAAATTCATCCTTGCTACCACAGAGAAACACAAGATCATCCCGACGATCCTCTCACGCTGTCAGATCTTCGACTTCCGGAGAATCACGGTGGATGACATTGCCGGTCACCTTCAATATGTAGCACAACAGGAGCAGATCAGCACCGGCGAAGATGCGCTGCACATCATCGCGCAAAAAGCCGACGGAGCCATGCGGGATGCCCTCTCGATTTTCGACCAGCTGGTGAGCTTTGCCGGCCATGAACTCACCTATGAAACCGTGCTGGAGAATTTGAATGTCCTGGATTATGATTACTACTTCCGGATCACAGAGAAGATCCTGAACCACGACGCCTCCGGTGTATTACTGATCCTCCATGAGATCCTGGAGAAGGGTTTTGACGGACAACATTTGTTGATCGGTTTTGGGGAGCACATCCGGAATCTTCTGGTTTGCAAAGACCCTGTAACGGTAAAATTACTGGAAACAGCGCCGAATATACGTCAACGGTACCAGGATCAGGCGGCGGTTTGCCCTCCTGAGCTGTTGCTGAAGATCCTGGATGTCAATAACCGGTGTGACCTGAATTACCGGATCAGCAACAACAAGCGACTGCACCTGGAACTGGCCCTGATGCAGATGTGTGTTCACGGCACCACGGCACCACAGCACCACGGCACCACGGCACCACCCCCACCATCCAAACCCGTCCAACCTGTCCAACCCGTCCAACCTGTCCAACCCGTCCAACCTGTAACCACCAAAGGTTTCTCAGATGATCTCCCGGGAACCATCTCCATCAAATCTCCTGCAAAACCAACGGCAATCACACCTGAGCCAAACGCAGAACAACCTCAAAACCAGGCAGCTTCTTCATTTACAGAGGAGGAGCTTAAAATCCACTGGAAAACATTTGCAGCCGGTCTGCAAACCGATTTTCCGCACCTCGCCACTACCCTTGCTTCCAGTGATCCCATCCTGAAAGAGGGGTGGCAGATTGAGTTTGAACTTGACAACCGCATTCTTGAAGAGGAGTTGAACCAGAAGCGTGGAGAACTGCTTGAATTTCTCAAAAAAAACCTCAACAATTACCAGATTTCGCTGCAAACCCGTATTCCGGAGAACCACAAAGAGGTAAAACCCTATACTGACAAAGAGAAGTTTGAAAAGATGGCGGCCAAAAATCCAGCCCTGAACAAACTCAAAGAGCAACTCGACCTCGATATCGAATATTAATGAAGAAGCTCTTCTGCATAGGCGAAACCGTTCTCGATATCATCTTCCGGGACAACCAGCCGGTAGCAGCGAAGCCGGGCGGCTCCATGCTTAACACGGCCGTATCACTGGGCAGAACAGGACTGAATCCTGTCTTCATCAGCGATTTTGGGCAG
Source organism: Bacteroidales bacterium (assembly GCA_016783905.1). Classification (GTDB taxonomy): domain Bacteria; phylum Bacteroidota; class Bacteroidia; order Bacteroidales; family FEN-979; genus QYOJ01. The sequence goes on from JADHVQ010000014.1 coordinate 34,014, forward strand.
GATGCCGCAGGGGATCTGATCGAAGCATTTTTGATCGACAACGGAGTGGATACAACCTTCTTGGAGCGGTTTACCGATGGACAAACTGCCATATCACTGGCGTTTCTGGATGAAGAGCGAAATGCCAGTTACTCCTTCTATCGTAACTTTCCCGACAAACGGCAGCTACACCGGTTGCCGGAAGCAGGGGCTGGCGATATCGTGATGTTTGGTTCCTTCTACGCCATCTCCCACGAAGTCAGGCAGCCTCTCTGGGAATTCCTCCTGCAGGCCAAGACAAACGGAGCTTTCCTGGTCTATGATCCGAATTTCCGTAAACCGCATCTGAAACAACTTCCAAAGTTCCGCCCATGGATACTTGAAAATATCAACATAGCTCGGATCACCCGGGGATCGGCAGGGGATTTTCTTCATATTTTTGATGTGCAAGATGCACAGGGCGCATATAAAGAGATCAGGGATCACGGAGGAGATACCCTGATCTACACCAAGAGTAATGAAGGAGTGGAGGTGATCACTCCGGCTATACATCTGAACATAGCTGTTCCCGACATTTATCCGGTGAGTACCATTGGGGCGGGAGATGCATTCAATGCCGGTTTGATCTTTTCCTTCGCCCGTCTCCCTGACGAAAAACCGCTTCCGCTTACCGAACAGGAGTGGGAAAAAACAATCCGGCTAGCCGTGGAATTCTCTACGGATGTTTGTCTGAGTCTCGATAATTATATATCCAGTGAATTTGCTCAGGAAGTGAGTCATGTTTAGATGGATGTCAAATAGAATTCTGAGGCTCTTCGGCTGGAACACCAATGGAGCATTGCCTGATGGGATTAAGAAAGCAGTAGTGGTAAACGCTCCTCATACCAGTTACTGGGATTTTGTGGTTGGCCGGCTGACATTCTGGGCCATCCGGGTCAACATCCGTTTTCTGATCAAGAAAGAGGTCTTTTTCTTTCCGCTAGGATGGTTGCTGGAGAAACTGGGCGGTCTGCCGGTTGACAGGGGGCGAAACAAGTGCAATATAGTGACTCAGGTAGTCAGAATGTTCCATGAACATGATGCGCTGGTGGTGGTCATCACACCTGAAGGAACCCGGAAACGGGTGGAGCAATGGAAAAAGGGATTTTACCTCATTGCACTGAAGGCCGGTGTACCGCTTGCTCTCTCCTTCATTGATTACGGTAAGAAAACGGGCGGGATCGGCCCGGTTTTCCATCCCAGTGGGGATTACCAAAAAGACCTGGCCTTCATCCAGGATTTCTACAGGGATAAAACAGCCTGTCACCCCGAACGGTTTAACCTTTCAAAAAAAGATAAATCATGAAGAGCCATCTAATCATTACTTTTACCGTGAATTAACTCATTTCATTTGACTTCGAATTCCCGACCGGCTCTCCTTTTCCTTCTATGTGCGATCCTTTTCTTTGGAGCCTGCAACGTTACCAGGAATCTTTCCGAAGGGGAGTATCTGCTGGTGAAAAACAAGCTTGAGATCGACACAAAAAAAGTCTCGAAAGATAATCTCTCCGGATATTATCAGCAAATCCCCAATTCGAAATTCCTGGGCATATTCAGGCCGGGTATCTCGATCTATAACATGGGGAGCAAAGGGAAGGATACAAAATTTAAAAAATGGTTGCGCACCAGGATCGGATCGGCTCCGGTAATCCTGGATACAAGCCTGGTTACTATTAGCCTCAAGCAGATGGAATTATATTTGAATAACATTGGTTATTTCAATTCATCCCTTTCTGATACCATTGAGTACAAGAAGAAAAAAGCCAAGGTCTACTATCGGATCCGGACCACTGAACCCTATACAATACAAAATCTCACCTGGTCGATCACCGATACCCAGCTAGCCGCCTTCGTATATATGGACTCCAGCAAATGCCTGATCAAACGGCAGAGTAATTACAATGCCTATACGCTGGATGAAGAACGTACCCGGATCACCACTGCCTTAGTCAATCATGGCTATTACCGTTTTTCCGCCAACTTTATTGTTTTCCAGGTCGACAGTGCATTGAACAACCGCCGGATGGATATCACTGTAGAGATCCTCAATCCGGTGATACCCTCCCTGGAGGAGTTTGGAATGGTCAAGGAGACAACCCACCGGAGATATAAAATTCACCATCTCTATATATACCCCCAGTTTGACTATCAGAAAAGAGATACAGTACGGTACGATACGGTTGCTAAAACTTATATGGATCCGTTCAGGGGAAGAAAATCGATCACCTATTATTTCCTCTATCATGACAAATACAAGCTTCGCCAGAGAACCATCGCACAGAATATTCTGATCGAGCCGGATACCTGGTATAACCTCAAGGATATCGATCAAACCTATGCCAGGTTGTCAGGACTGCAGAATTTCAAATTCATCAACATCGATTTTGATGATGCACAGCTCAAGCCGGTGGAAAGACTAGCTTGGCCTGATCAGCTGGATTGCAATATCAAACTGGCCAGATCCTCTTCCCAATCGTTAAACTGGATTACTGATGGGACCAATTCTGCGGGTGCATTGGGTATTGCAGGGAATATTGGGTACCAAAACAGGAACATCTTCCATGGAGCACAGCTGCTGAAGCTAACCCTCAGTGCCTCAGCCCAGATGCAGGCAGGAGGGGGACAGGGAGGTCTCTTGAACACCGTTGAATTTGGTGCAAATGCCAGCATTACCTTTCCCCAGTTTCTCATTCCCATCAAACAGGAGAAGCTGCCAAAGTCGTTCAGGCCAAAAACCACCCTGAGCATCGGGTATAATTTCCAGCAGAAACAGGATCCTGACTACCACAGACATATTGCCAATGCCGCTTTCGGGTATACCTGGATCCAGAACCCGACGCTCTCCCACACATTGAATCCCATTGAAGTATTGGTTGTGAAGGTATTTCCCAGTCCTGAATTTACCGCTAAGCTCGACTCACTGAAAGACAAACGGTTTAAGAATCAATACACGGATCACTTGATCCCCGGGCTGAAGTATACCCTCACCTTCAGCAATCAGAATGTATCGAAACACAGGAACTTCTTCTATATCCGCTCCAATCTCGAAACCGCCGGTAATCTCCTGTATGGCATCGATAACCTGTTCAAAGCCCCC
>JADHVQ010000015.1 GCA_016783905.1 Bacteroidales bacterium
GGTGAAGGAGGCCGCAGCGGAAGCCGGGGATTTATCCCGACTGGCCGGTCCAGAGGCTACGGACCGCTCGAGTGCCCGAGCTTTTACTAAAAAATTAAAAAACCGGAATTTTTTCCGGTTTTTTTTTGGAAGTTATGGTTGGATAATATATTTTTGACTGACCGTTTAGTCAATGTAAATTAATCGATGTCCAAAATTCCATTTATACTACTTCTGATTTTTTCCCCGTTTGTTGCATTGGCTCAAACTTCCGGGCAAAACAAGAACTGGGAGCTCAAAGGGTATTTGAATGATCTGCAGATGGTACAGTTTCAACAGATCAGCGATCCCTGGATCCTGGATAATGAAGTGCATAATCGTCTTGATTTCTCCTGGTATCCGGGAAAGGTGTTCCGGATGGGTTTAGGTATGCGAAACCGTTTTTTGTTCGGTCAGAGTTTCTCACAGAATTTGTCATACAAAGGTTCTCTCACCACTGATCCTGGATTGGTCAACCTGACCTGGAGTATTTTTTCCGGGAACTCCTTTCTCCTGATGTCTCAATTCGACCGTGCCTGGTTCTCCGTAACAATTGGTAAGGTTCAGATAACTGTGGGACGGCAACGGATAAACTGGGGTCAGTCAATCGTTTGGAATCCCAATGATATTTTCAACACCTATTCCTTTTATGACTTTGATTACCCGGAGCGTCCCGGCAGCGATGCCGTCCGATTGCAATTCTACCCAAGCTATACCTCCTCTCTGGAGGCAGCCGTGAAATGGAATAACAAGGGGAAGATTACAGTGGCGGGATTATGTCGCTTCAACCTCTTGCAATATGATATCCAGTTTATGGGCGGCCTGGTGGATGATCAGGATTATATAGTAGGGACCGGGTGGTCAGGAAATATCAGTCAGGCTGGCTTCAGGGGAGAGGTAAGCTTTTTTTATCCTAAAAATCCATCCGAAGATACCAGCGGTGTATTGCTGGCCACCATGGGGCTCGATTATTCATTCTCAAACTCACTTTACCTGGTCTTTCAGGTGTTCTATAACCAATTGCCACCTAATTTCCAGCCGGAAAGCCTCCTCTCTGTCTACCTGGCGCCACCATCCCCCAAAACGCTCTCTTTTGCTGAGTGGAATATCTTCCTGCAGGGATCGTATCCCATCACTCTGTTGTTTGATGTGAATCTGGCTGTCATGTATTACCCCGATCGTAACGGATTCTTTATTGGGCCCAATATAAACTATTCGGTCCGGCAAAATGTAGATCTGAGTTTCTTCCTCCAATACTTTAACGGGAGGTTCGATAATACCGGTCCGCAACAGGATCAGAGCCTTAATTTTCAGGCATTCATCTCTGCCCTCAGGTTGAAATGGAGTTTTTAATCAGGTTGTTATGAGCCCGAAAACAAAAGAACAGTATGCGAAGATCAGGGAAGACCGGCGGGAGTTGATCCTGAAAGCGGCTTTGGAACTGTTTGCAAGTCAGGGCATTTCCCATACTACTATCCATCAGATTGCCAAAAAGGCAGGTATTTCCAAAGGTCTCATTTACAATTATTTCACAAGCAAGGAGGAGCTGTTGGAGGAGATCATTAAAAGCAGTATCGAACATCTTTATGCATTTTTCGATCCTGACCATGACGGAATCCTGACGACAGAGGAGATGGAATATTTTATTGAACAACAGATTAAGATGCTGAAGCAGAACATCGATTTCTGGAAGTTTCTTTACATGCTTCTCGTGCAACCTTCGGCCCAGAAGCTGGTTCACCAGCTTCAGTTTGAGATATTAGCCTCGGGGATGTGGAAAATGATAGCCAGCTACTTCAGGAATCATAAATTTGAAGATCCTGAACTGGAGACCTGGTTTTTCCACTCCATGCTGGATGGTGTCTATATGAATTATGTATTCAATGCGGAAAAATATCCGATTGACCGAATGAAAGAACTAATCATTCAACGATACTGTAAACCATAACAACTGGAGGTACTGTCATGAAAATAAAGTTAATCCTCGGATCTATCCTGTTCACTGCAGCCATGCTGGCTTTCTATCACACACAGGCGCAAGATGCTACCGAAATCATCAAAAAGGCCAACGACAAAATGGAAGGGGTGTCGAGCGAAATCGAAATGGTCATGACGGTAGTCAGGCCTACCTGGGAACGAACCGTTAGTTTCAAAAGCTGGGCCAAAGGACGGGACTACTCCCTGACGCTGATCACAGCTCCCCCGAAAGAGAGCGGACAATCATTCCTGAAACTCAACAACGATATGTGGAGCTGGAACCCAACCATCAACCGGATAATCAAACTCCCTCCCTCCATGATGTCACAGGGATGGATGGGATCCGACTACACCAACGATGATATCCTGAAAGAGGCTTCCATTGTGGTGGATTACCATCACAAAATCATCGGCACTGAACGGTTGTCAGGATTTGATTGCTATAAGATCCAGCTGGATCCCAAAGAGGAAGCTGCCGTTGTATGGGGCAAGATCCTGATGTGGATCAGCAAGGAGGAGTATTATCAGCTCAGGATCGAATATTATGACGAAGATGGCTACCTGGTCAAAACGCACCTGCTCTCTGACATCAAATTTATGTACGACCGTAAAATCCCCACCCACTTTGAGATCATCCCGGAAGACAAGCCAAACCAGAAGACACTGGTAGACATCCAACGGGTTAAATTTGACATCAAGATACCGGAGAGCTTCTTCTCCCAGCAAAATATGAAAACCGTTAAATAGAATCACCGGATGGAAACGATAAAAATCGCCTGGAGAAACCTCTGGAGAAACAAACGAAGAACACTGATCACCTCAGCCTCCGTTTTCTTTGCCATCTTTCTGGCCTTGCTTATGCGTGCTTTCCAGCTTGGCAGTTATGACCTTATGGTCTATAATATCGTACATGCCTATTCTGGTTACTTTCAGGTCCACGCAAGCGGATACTGGGACGATAAGATCATCAACAACTCATTTGAATTCACACCGGAACTGCAGCAGGCTATAGCTGAGCTTCCTGGGGTTGACGGATATGCCTCAAGATTGGAATCGTTCGCTTTGGGATCATTTGGCATGCAAACGAAAGGGATTATGGTCAATGGAATTGTCCCCGCTGAAGAGGAACTTCTGACAGGATTGCAAAAGAAACTGGTGAAGGGGAACTACCTGGTTCCCGACGACGAGGGAGCCCTGGTAAGTCAGAAACTGGCGAAATATCTGAAGATAACCGTTGGAGATACCCTGGTGTTGATCGGACAGGGATTCCATGGGATGAGTGCAGCCGGGATCTTTCCGGTCCGGGGAATCGTCCACTTCCCCTCTCCCGAACTGGATAACCGCATGGTTTACCTCAGTCTTCCAACGTCGCAAGCGCTCTTTTCGGCGGAAAACCGGCTTACATCTCTAGCTTTAAATGTTTCTGACACGAAAGAGTATGAACGGGTTGCCCGCCATTTGAAAGAGAGACTGAATACCGAAGAATATGAGGTAATGACCTGGAAAGAGATGATGCCCGATGTGGTACAACAGATCCAGGCCGACAATGCTTCCGGGTTGATTATGCTGGCTATTTTGTATATGATCGTCGGGTTTGGCATCTTCGGAACGATCCTGATGATGTTCAGCGAACGGACCCGGGAATTCGGCATGATGATCGCGATCGGAATGCAGAAGCTGAAGCTCATTCGTATCGTGGTGACGGAACTCTTTATGATCGGATTGCTTGGAGTGATCGCCGGTATTGTCGCTGCCATCCCATTGCTTTACTATTTCTACCTTCATCCCATTCCACTCACAGGGGAGATAGCAGAAACAACCATCCAAATGGGTTTTGAACCGATTATGCCGGTTGCCTGGGAAAGCTCATACTTCATCGGTCAATCCCTGACCGTCATTATAATTATGCTGGTGGTGATGATCCTGCCGATCGTTAAGCTTGGAAGACTTACTGTAATCAATGCATTGAGAAAATAATACCTGCGTCATGATTTGGATAATTGCCTGGAAAAATATCTGGAGAAACAAGGTCCGCAGTATGGTGGTGATCCTGGCGATCACCTTCGGGTTACTCGGAGGGGTTTTCTCTTCAGCGGTCATGAAAGGAATGGCCGAGCAACGTGTTAAAGAAGCCGTAAGCCGTGAAACGGCCCATCTGCAGATCCACAACCCAAAGTACATCGAGGATAACGAGATCAAATATACCATAGATGGTCAAGCGGCCGGACTGAAAGCGGAACTTGACTCCAATCCACAGATCAGTGCATGGTCCTCCAGGATAAAGTTTCTGGCCATGGCCAACAGTGCCAACGCCAGTACCGGTATCATGGTATATGGGATCGATCCGGATAGGGAAAGGATGGTTTCAGAGATCTCAGCCATGATCTGCGATTCCTGTGGAACTTACCTGAACGGGGAGAAGAAGAACCAGATCGTAGTGGGTCAGGCACTGGCGAATAAACTAAAATTGAAGCTCCGGTCCAAGATCGTTCTTACATTTCAGGATGTAGATGGGAACCTGACCGGAGCTGCATTCCGGATATGCGGGATCTACCGGACGAACAATTCAGTGTTTGATGAGATGAGCGTGTTTGTCTGCAAAAAAGATATAGCACCGCTTTTAGCTATGAACCCGGGCGAATTCCAGGAGGCAGCCATCCAGCTCGAAGATGCGGATGAGATGAACCTGGTTCAGCAGGAGCTGGCCGACCGGTTCCCGGAGCTGCTGGTCAGAACCTGGAAGAAGATCGATCCCGTTTCAGGGATGATGGCCGATTTCATGGATGCATGGCTCTATATGTTCATGGCAATAATTCTCCTTGCCCTGGGCTTTGGCATCATCAATACGATGTTGATGGTCATCCTGGAACGCACTCGCGAACTGGGGATGCTGACCGCTATCGGCATGAACAAACGTCGTGTCTTCCTCATGATCATGCTGGAATCGGTTTACCTCTCTTTAACAGGAGCGCTCGTAGGAATGGCCCTTGGGTATCTGTTGACCCTATATACGGCCTACACGGGAATTGACCTCAGCAGTATGGCCGAGGGATTTGAGAAGATCGGTTACAGCCCGATTTTATACCCTTATCTGGACATGAAATTTTTTATCACCCTGACGATCATGGTCATATTAATTGGCATTCTGGCTTCGATCTATCCGGCCAGAAAAGCGTTGAAGTTAAATCCGGCAGAAGCCGTCAGAACAGATTAAAACAACGATTATGAATATCATTGAAATCAAGGATCTGAAAAAGATCTACAACGACTCGGAAGTAGCCGTTCACGCTTTGAACGGAGTTGACCTGGCTTTTCAGGAGGGAGAATTTGCCGCCATTGTTGGCCCTTCAGGCAGCGGAAAGACCACACTGCTCAATCTGGTAGGTGGCCTCGATGTGGCTTCCGAAGGAAGAGTCCGAATTGATGGCGTCAACATTGGCGAGCTGTCAAGCAGGAAACTGATCAATTTTCGATTGAACAACATCGGGTTTGTCTTTCAATCCTTCAACCTGATCCCGGTTTTGACTGCTTTTGAGAATGTGGAGTTCATTATGAGCCTCCAGGGATATCACAAGGAAAAACGCCGGAAAAGAGCCATTGAACTCCTGGAAGCCGTTGGACTGGGTGACCGGATCAACAGTCGCCCCTCCAAGCTCTCCGGCGGGCAGCAGCAACGCGTTGCTGTTGCAAGGGCGCTGGCCTCCAAACCCAAGTTTATATTGGCTGATGAACCCACAGCCAACCTCGATTCACAGTCAACAGAGAACCTGTTTGATATCATGGAGAAGCTGAATAGGGAAGAGAACATCACCTTCATCTTCTCCACGCATGATCAGCGGGTGGTGAACAAAGCCCGCAGGGTGATCAAACTGGAAGATGGGAAGGTGATCAGCGACGAGACTATTCAATCTCCATAGGGCCGTGGGCATGGACGAATATGACCGTCCCCAGGGTATCATATCCGGTAAAGAGTTCTGTCTCTTTGTACTTTAAGGTCTCTTTTCCAAACCCGATCAGGGTCAGACCAGCATCGGCAGATTTCTGATTGATCATCTCTTTCTTACTCACTTCGGGCGAATCAATGATGATCTCAATGTTCTTCTTGGTAATGGGTAGCCGGCCTGTAAGGATCAGATTATCCATCTTTTCCCGGTTCTCCTCCAACTTATCTGGTTTGCAGATCTCGAATATCTTGATGTTGGACTTTCGCCAGTCGGAATGTCCAAGGATGATAAATCCCAGGAGGATCATCAGGTTGGCATTCTCCTCGAAACTGCTATGGATCCACAGGTGAATGTCGCCCTTGAAGTTGATTTCCCGGCGTGAACTGCCCACAATACAAATATCAAAATCTCCAGAGTTAACCAGACCAAAATTATCCACGATATCTTTCAGGTTGGTAGGATTCTCTTTGTCAAATTCGAAAATGACCATGTTATTCTCCATCCCGGCGATACCTGGAACCTGGATGGCAGTGACAATGGCTGAAGAGTAAGAGGGAGAGATGATCGTGTCGATGTAGACATGGTTACTTACGGTGTCGAACAATCGAAGTAACCGTTGCATCTCATGTTTCGCCTGGAGGTGAGATTGCCGGGAAAAATATCCATCAATCCGGTGAATGTAGGTCCCGAATCCATATTTATAGGAGATCCAATTGAGGAAGTTGAATGCAGTATAGCGCTCAAACGCGTGTTCGGAGATGCAGATGGCACTGGGACGCCACTCCTGGTTTGTCCGGCTTTTCCGGCTTTTCTGCAGATATACCTGGAGGTTACGACTCATCTGGAAGATGGAATTGGTAAAAATGGCTTCCAGCCCCTTTCTGTTTTTGTGATACCGGTCGATGGTCAGATAAAGGGCAATCATAATCAGGTAGGCTGATAGCGCATAAGGTGTGTTGATCTTGAACATCACCCAGATGGAGACCAGGAATCCGAGCAGGGATAAATACCATTTGGATTTAAAGGATGGCCTGTAAGAGGGAGAGGAGCCGAAATGGTTCAGGAAAGAGATCAGGTTGAGGGATCCATAGGTGACCAGGAAGAACATGGAGATTATTTCGGCAACAGCATTTACATTGCCCATAAGGACAAAAAGCAGGGCTATCGAGCAAGCGATGATGGAGGCATTCTGAGGTTCTCCATCTTTTTTTCTGCTTGAAGAGAGAAACCTGTTGATCCCTTTGATCGGAAAGGATTGATCTCCGGAGAGGGCCTGCAGGGTCCGGGGAGCGATCATGGCGGAACCAATCGCTGATGAAAGGGTGGAAGCCGCAAGTCCAAGGGGAATGATGATGAATCCGCCGATGGCGATCCTGCTCATGATCAGCTGGTTATTGACCAGATCTTCCGGGGAGGCAGAACCGGCAAGCTTGTAAACAACAAATACATAGACGATTATGCCGATGAAAGTGGCTCCGATGGTTCCCATTGGGATTGCCCGTGAAGGTTTTCGCAGGTCTCCGGATAAACCAACACCTGCCGTCATCCCGGTAAAAGCAGGAAACACAATGGCAAAGACATAAAAGAAATCATCCATGTTCCGGAACTGGGCAGCTCCAAGGGAGAAGTCGGCAGTAGAGCCGTATTCGGTACTGCCTGCAAAAAAGAGGATCAGGGATACACCAAGGATGCCGACCACGAAATATAGCGCTTTGACTCCCAGGTTGGCACCGCGACGGATCAATAACAGCGAAAGCAGGAGCATCACGGGAACACTGATTACCTGCCGGGGCAGAAGGATGTCGTATTTAGTATGAACCCAGTCAAACAGTGGTTCAAAGGCCTCCGTAAAGGCAATTACATAAAAGGCGATGCTGATGGCCTGCGAAAGAAAAAGAGCAAATCCGATGGTGGCGCCGATATTAAGGCCAAACGACCGGGAGATGATGAAATACTCTCCTCCCCCTTCCACCCGCTTGTTGGTTGCCAATTCGGAAATCGCGAGCGCGGTGGGGATAGTGACCAGGTGCCCCAGGATGATGATCAGAATGACCCCCCAGAAACCAAGTGTGCCAACGGCAAACCCAAACCTCAAAAAGAGAATAGCGCCTAAAATGGTGGCGATTGCTGTGAAAAAGACCGGAGCAGTCCCGAATCCATTCCCTTTCGCTTTTATCTTGATATTTGCCATTTGATCCCGGAATTAACGGGCGAATTTACAAAAAAGAGCAGCGCAAAAAAAGCCGGCTATCTTTGATCCTATTCCGGCTTATCCCAGAATATCTCCCATGCCTCATCCAATCCGATGGCAACAGTGGTACGGGTCACCTTTCGTTTCCGTTCCAGTACAAGTGTGCTGTCCGAAGCCTCACGAGTGGCCTGGCGCCGGACCCTGATAGCGTCTGTTTTGTCGAATACCACGATATTCTGGCTTGACGTTGGGATGCGATACTGATCTCCGGTGACCCTGACCGGTTTTACAAAGGAAACAGAGGAGTCAGGATGTTCCATCAGGATCAGAATTTTCCGTGCATCCGGAATACCATACCCTACATAATTGTTGGGGTAAGGATAAAGCGATCCCGATTGATGCAGGATCTTCATGATCTCCCCGGTTGTGAGGGTACTGTCTTTCTGAAGCATACAGGCAATCATCCCTGTCACCACCGGGGCTGTAAATGAGGTGCCCCATGGTGTGTAGGTAATCAGATCTGGTTTGATAAAAGGAACATCCGGATTCCCGATTCCACTGTAGCTGGCTTTGAACACTTTGTCGGTAAAGCGATCGGCGCCTACCGCAATCACACCCGGTGCATCGGCAGGAGTCCAGATGATCCGCCAGGCATACTCCCCGGTATTGCCGGCGCTGTTGACGATGATCATCCCCTTCCCGGCCCATTTCTGACAGATCCTGGAGATGATGGTGGTTTGTCCGTCCATCTGTTCGGGTGAATAATTTTCATCTTCCCGCGTAAATTCATTCCAGAATCCGATCGACATGTTGACCAGTCTCACTCCCAGGGAATCCAGGATCATGAAAGCAGTGTCGATGTTCCGTTCATCATTGCGTGCATCCTCTTTGGCTCCCGCTCCGCCTGCCGGCCTGATCAGGTAGAAGGTAGCATCACGGGCAAAACTTCCTCCAAAAACAGTATCATCCGGATAGACCCCGGCGATGTATTTCAGCACCTGGGTTCCATGGCTGTAGCGAAACATGCTGACCGGATAATTCGGAATAAGATCCCTGACGAAAACAATCCGGTTATTCGTTCTTACATGTGCCAGGGAGGTGTCGCTGTTGAGCCCTGCAAATCCAATATCCAGCATGCCGATTTTCACTCCGTTCCCTCTGAGCCCCTGCTGGAAAAATGCTTCTGCATGGATCATTTGCAACGCCTCCACATATCCTGTTTCATGCTGTCGTTCCTCTTCCGGAACGCAACCAGCAATAACAATGAGCAGAAAAGCAAAAAAGATCCGGTGGCGGGCAGGCAATTTCATAGGGATTGATCAAGATGCGAAAATAAGGGATTGGACCGTTATCTGAAATAAAAATCTACTAACCACTTTCTCTGGTCGGTCAAGCTCCCTTCTGGAGGGGCAACCTCTAATTTGATTAATTTTGCCATTATATTGCGACAGCTATGGATATTCAAACCGAATGGGTACTTCTCGGATTGGGGATTCTTGCCATCTTCTCCTACCTTTTTGACCTGCTGGCACATAAGACAAAGTTCCCATCCGTTATCCTCCTGGTTCTGATAGGAATTCTGGTAAGGATCTATGCCGATGCAAAAGGATTTACATTTCCTGTTCTGGAGGATATCCTCCCAACCCTTGGATCGATCGGACTGATCCTTATAGTGCTGGAAGGGGCAATGGAGCTCTCGACGGAACGGGAGAAACTGGGACTGATCATCCGGGCATTCTTCTCCTCGCTGGTCATCATGCTCATTACCGTAACCGCTCTCACCTCACTGTTTTACTATGGATTTCAAATGGAGCTGTACATCAGCATTGTAAATGCCATTCCACTTTCCATCATCAGCAGTGCAGTAGCCATTCCAAGCTCGATGGGATTCACGCGGAACAAACGGGAGTTCATTATTTATGAGTCCAGTTTCTCCGATATCCTTGGGATTATTCTCTTCAATCATACACTGGCAAACCGGACCTTTGAACCATCGATTTTTCTGGACTTCGGATTCGAGATCGTCATTGTTCTTGTCGTCACCATGATATGCTCATTCCTTCTGATCAAACTTCTCAGGAGGATAGAACACAAAATCAAGTATTTTCTCCCCATAGCCGTCCTCATAATCCTTTATGCGCTGGGGAAAATGTTCCACATCTCCGCCTTGATGATGGTTTTCTTTTTTGGCCTCTTTATGGCGAACAGCCGTACCCTGTTCCCACGACCTATCAGAAAATACCTCGATCACGAACAAGTGGATATCAACCTGAAGCAGCTTCAGTTACTCACCGGCGAGTCGGCATTTCTCATCCGTACCTTTTTCTTCCTGGTTTTCGGGTTTACCATAGTTGTAAGTAAGATGGGAAATCCCTGGCTGTTTCTCTGGGGAACCATCATCATCGTGATCATATTCCTCATTCGTTTCGCCTACCTGCGCCTGACCTCCAGGGGTAAAATTACACCCGAGGTCTTCATCGCTCCGCGGGGACTGATCAACATTCTGCTGTTTCTGAGCATTCCAACAGCACTCCTGTCGGATGTGATCAATCAGTATGTGTTGCTGATCGTCTTTATTTTTTCCCTGTTGGTGATGATCTGGGGAGGGATCTCCTGGAAAAAACCACGAAGCGGGAGGGAGCTAATGGAAGAGGTTGGGGAGATCTCTTCGACGCTTTAACGGATTAACTTAACCCGTCGCGTTTATGTTTACGTGAAAAGATCTTTTTCAGGTAGAGGTAATCCAGGTAATAGAGGATTCGTACGGAGAAACTATTGGTTTGAGGGGCACTGAGTGTGGACTGGAGATCTTCAAAGTAGTCGCGGTTCAACCGGTCGCCAACTGTCATGATGTAGTTCTTCCAAACAACACTCAGTTCACTACCCGGGGCAAAGTACCAGATGAACTGCAGATCCTGGCTTCGGCCCCGGTGACGTTCCCCCCATAGTGATCATCGGGAGTCCAGTAGTTGGTGTTGATCAGCGTTACATACGAATTGTTCTTCAGGTTCTGGTCCACCACCATCACATTGTAGTTGGTGAATGGTTGCGTTGATGATCCGGGTCTTTTCAGGATTTTTCACAACCTCTTCATTGGGGCCAAGACTATCGTAAGCGGCCCCGAAATTCTTGGGAAAAGAGCCCACCCGGCGCGTATAAAAGATCTCGCACTTATCAAACAGCTCTGTTCCTTCGGTAAAAAACTGCCGCTTTTCATCATACCTGACTTCAAAGGGGGAGAGTCCAAACTTCACGTCCATTCCTCCCTGCCCGAACCATGACCAGTTGGGATTGTCCGGATTCTTTTCCACATATTGATGCCCCACACCTGCTCCTCTACCTTCGGAAAACGAAGCGCGGAATAAGGGATATTAACCTCTGTCACCCAGCCCTGATCCGTGATTTGCGCAGCTGATTCCCATACCGCATCCCAGTAGACATCCTGTCCAACGGGTGAATATTTTGTATCACTCTGCAGATTGGCCGGGCTCACTTTGAACTCAAACATGTTCAGTGCATCGTTATAGGGAAGGATATCGAACGAAATGTAATCAGTATTGAGCAGCTCGATCTGGTCCCTGCGGCCCAGCTCTTTGCAGATGCTGTCGGGGTAAGGATCGTATAAGATAGCACCGATATAGAACGCCATATCGTCATATGCAAACATCACCTTGGTTTGAAACTCGGGCAGCGTGCCATTCCGGGGGGAGTACTCTATGAAATTATCGGCTACAGGAAGAGAATGCCAGAAAGGTTCACTGAGCTCGCCGTCGATCTTTGGGGGAGTGGATATCCTGACAGCATCAATGGTTTTTCGGACAAGATCGAGAGAGTCCAGCTTTCCGTTTGAATCTTGTCCAGGTTGAGCAGCAGTTGGTGAAAGAGAGAAAAAGAAAAACGGAAAGAGAAACAGAAAGAGAAACAGAAATGTGAGAGAGATCTTATCTGCCATAGGTACCAACCAAGATAAGAAAAAAAGAAGCTGTTTGTATCCGATCTTCATATCTTTACAGGCTATTTCCAAGGTATGAGTAAACGATACATTTTTTTATTGCACATCTCATTCTGGATCCTCTTTGCCCTGGTTCCGGAGCTGCCGATGATCTTCCCCGATAAGAAGTATCCCCTCTACTATTACTATTATACCCTTTGCTCCCAGTTTCTCAATGTCCTGAATTTTTACCTGGTCTACTTTCTGATCTCGATCGATTTCCTCATCCGCCGGAAGATTGTAACCAACCTGTTGAAGGTGCTGGGGGCAATCTCCTTTTTTATCTGCCTGAGATTGGTGGTGATTATGATCGTCTATGTCTACCTGGCCGGATTTGATTACCAGGAGGTGCATATCCGCTTTTACCATATTGTACTGGAATCCTATTACTCCATCTCCTTTACCCTGATGGCATTGCTGATCAAGTTCATGATCGACTGGTTCAACACACAGAAACAGAAAAGTGAACTCCTAGCCCGGACCAAGACCTCCGAACTGGCGTTGCTCAGAACACAGATCAATCCGCATTTCCTGTTCAACACACTGAACAATCTATACTCGCTGGTCTATAAGAAGTCAGATGAAGCTCCCTCCGTGGTCATGAAACTCTCCGACATCATGCGGTACATGCTCTATGACTCCAACAGCGATAAAGTGATGCTGGAAAAGGAGATAGAGTACCTCGAGAGTTTCATTGAACTATATGAATTACGATTGAAAGAAGGCAGATTCGTAAAATTTGATGTGGAAGGAGATATACAATTCAAGATGATCCCTCCAATGCTATTGGTTCCTTTTGTGGAGAATGCATTCAAACACGGCCGGAAGCATTATAAGGTACCAGGGATCTCCATCAAGTTGGAGGTTGAGGGACCCCGGCTGGATTTCGACATCCGGAATTACCTCCCTGCCGGCTTGGGAATGAACAAGGACCAGCAAGGAGGGATCGGGCTGGAAAATGTGCGGAAACGATTGGATATGATCTATCCCGGAACCTATTCCCTGAATATTGAGCAAACCGGTGATGAGTACCATGTCCATTTAATGATACAACGATTATGAAAATCACATGCATTGCTGTAGACGATGAACCTCTGGCCCTGGAGGTGATAGAAGATTACATCCAGAAGATCCCGTTTCTGCAGCTGGTCAAGTCCTTTGACAACGCCCTGCAGGCAATGGATTTCCTTCGCCAGCAGAAGATTGACATGATGTTTCTGGACATTCAGATGGAGGAGCTGACTGGAATCCAGATGCTCAATATTCTCAAACCCAAACCCGAGGTGATCTTTACCACCGCGTATGATAAGTTTGCCCTCCAGGGATATGAACTGGACGTCACCGATTACCTGTTGAAGCCTATTTCCTTCGAACGGTTTGTGAAAGCAGTGGACAAAGTACATGAAAAACTTTGCCGGCAGGCCAATGCCAAGTGCCCCCCAGAAGAGGTTTCGATCTTCAATCCCAAGATTGACTACTTCTTTATCAAAAGTGGCTTTAAGCTTCACAAAGTCACCTTTGATGAGATCCTTTATGTGGAAGGCCAGGGCGATTACCTGAAGATCGTCACGCCCAAAGCCAGGATCATGACCCTGCAGACCTTCAAAGGGATCGAGGAGATCATCCCACAATCCAATTTCATCCGGGTGCACAAATCCTACATCGTGGCCATCGACAAGATCGAGTCAATTGAAGGCAACATGATCAAGGTCAGCGACAAACTGATCCCCATCGGCGAGAGCTATAAGAAGAGCTTCCAGATGTTGCTGGATAAGAAGAAAATCATGTAGGGAATTACGAATTCATCTCCTCCCAACCGGGCTCACCATCTATGATCATCCTTAATACATTGACGGAGTTAATGTAAAGCTACTCTTTTTTAACGTTCGTTATGTCAATGATTTTTTTGTTTTTAACAAGGTAATGATAGAGGTCTTCCTATTCTTCCGGGAAGCGGATATCTTTTGACGTAAGAAGATCTCCGACAGCTTCCCTGGTATCGAGTAAAACAGCCTGGATAGTCTTGAATGAAAATTTCAATTTTTAATTTTCCGATCTTTGTAAAAACCAATAACCACTCCTATGAGAAATTTTCTCCTTTTCTCTGTTTGTATTCTCATTTCCAGCCAGGCTTTAGCCCAATCAGGCGATTATCCATATACGCCTGTTAAGTTTTCAGATGTACAGATCCGGGATGCCTTCTGGACGGCCCGCCAGGATACCAACAGGATCGTCACGATTCCTTTCGCCTTTCAGAAATCGGAAGAGACAGGACGTTTGAAGAATTTTAAAGTAGCTGGCGAGGTCAATGCCGGCATCATTGAAACAGGAAACTTCTGCAGCAAATATGGCTACGACGATTCCGACGTATATAAGATCATTGAAGGGGGGGCTTTTTCCCTTGCCACCTATCCCGATCCGATACTGGAGGGTTTCCTCGACAGTCTGATCGCCGATATCGCCTCCGCCCAGGAACCCGATGGGTACCTGTATACGATGAGTACGATAAACATCGATAAATCATGGGCGAGGGATCGCTGGGAGAATGCCCGCTATAACGGAAGTCATGAGCTGTACAATGTAGGCCACATGTATGAAGCCGCGGTCGCATATTTTGACGCGACCGGGAAACGCACCCTGCTGGATGTGGCGATCCGCAATGCCGATCTGCTCTGCAATACATTTGGCCCGGATAAAAAACATATCGCTTCCGGGCACCAGGAGATCGAGATCGGACTGGCAAAACTATACCGGGTAACCGGGGAGCATAGGTATCTCGATCTGGCTAAGTTTTTTCTGGATGAACGTGGCAAAGGAGAGAAGAGCGGAAGTACCTATACCCAGGATCATCTCCCTGTGATTGATCAGGAGGAGGCGGTGGGGCATGCTGTTCGCGCCACCTATATGTATTCTGCCATGGCGGATATTGCGGCACTCACAGGCGATTCTGCCTACATTCGTGCCATCGACCGGATCTGGAACGATGTGGTCTCCGGAAAGATCTACCTGACAGGCGGCATCGGTTCCCGCTCATCTGGCGAAGCCTATGGGGATAAATATGAATTACCAAACCTCACCGCTTACAACGAAACCTGTGCCGCCATCGCTAATGTCTTCTGGAACTACCGGATGTTTCTCCTGCACGGCGACAGCAAATACATCGATGTTCTGGAACGAACCCTTTACAACGGAGTGATCCCCGGCGTTTCCCTGGATGGAACAACCTTCTTCTATCCCAACCCCCTCGAATCGGAAGGAAATTACGCCCGCTCCGAGTGGTTCGGCTGCTCCTGCTGCCCCTCCAACATCTCCCGGTTTATCCCCTCCGTTTCGGGATACATCTACGCCACCCGTGCCGATACCCTCTTTATCAACCTCTACATCGGTAGCAATGGGAGAATTCAAATTGACGGTCAGGAGATTCAGGTTGTGCTGTCGACCCGTTATCCCTGGGATGGCGATGTTACCCTCACTATCAATCCCGAAAATCCTGTGAACCTGACCATAGCTCTCCGGATTCCTGGCTGGGCACGGAACGAAGTGCTCCCCGGTGGACTATATGGCTTTGCAGAACCCTCAAATGCTTCGCCCTCCCTGGATGTAAACGGAAAACTCAGACAACTGAATCTGAACAGAGGGTACGTCTATATCACCAACACCTGGCGACCGGGAGATCAGGTTCACCTTTCGCTCCCGATGCCGGTCAGGAAAGTGATTGCCAGTAACAGGATTGCCGACGATCTCGACAAAGTCGCCCTGACGCGCGGTCCAATTGTATTTTGTGCGGAAGGGGTAGACAATGACGGGGATGTGAAAAATGTAATTATCCCCCTGCAGACTCCTTTTACCTATGCATTTAATCCCAACCTGTTAAATGGAGTCGGAATCCTGACTGGAGAAGTCTTTAAGTTAACTGGTGATGGTTTTGATCAACCCGTGAGCAAACGTCCTTCGTCCTTCTTCCTTCTTCCTTACTACGCATGGTGCCACAGGGGAACAGGCGTTATGAATACCTGGTTCTATAACGATCGGTACGTTTTTCCTCCATTGATGGATCCCCCCGGTTCTTTGTTTCTCGATACAATTTCAGTCAGGATGAAACAGTACCAGGGGCAGGAGATCTTCTATACCACAGGTGATGACTATCCCGGTCAGCATACCAGTCAATATGATGGCTTTCCGGTTTTACTGACAGGAACGGCGTCTCTTAGTGCGGCAGCTTTCAACCAAAACAATAGGGCCAGTGATCTGGTTTACGGAACCTTTCACAATGTCTCCCTGAATCCTCCTGTAAAAACCGGAGAGGTATCTCCTGGATTGCTCTGCCGATATTTTGAAGGTCGATTCCGGAAGCTCCCTGGCTTCGATACCCTGATTCCGCTAAAAACAGTCACAGTAAGCGATATCGACGCCTACACCGCCCGCGATACAGCCGATGCCTATGCCCTTGAATTTGAAGGGTACATTGAAATCTCTCAGGGAGGCATCTATACCTTTTTTATCCGATCAGATGACGGAGGCCGGATAGGAATTGACGGGCAACAGATCGCAATCAACGATGGACTTCATGAGATCACAGAAGAACCGGGCCAGGCTGCCTTGGATAAGGGCCTCCACCGGATCAAGGTTCAGTTTTTTGATTACGGCGGAGATGAGGGATTGGAAGTTTGGGTTGAAGGCCCTGGGATTGAGAAGCAGCGGGTGCCGGCAGGGTGGTACAAATATTGAGGCGATTCTGAAGGAGGAGATTCTAGGGAGACGGCATCCTCTTTTTCGGCATCTTTTTGATTCAGCACCGTCTGATAGATAGTGGCAAAAGCGGCTTCAATCCAAATGATGGCTGCTGATCGGTTCCGGGATCTTATTAAGTGTCCCATCACTTTTTTCCGGGAATTTTTACTGGATAGATCTTTTTATCACCCTCCTGTTTTTTATTGGCATGATCATCCCGGTGATCTTCCTGAGACTGGCGCCATTGGTTGCCATATTGTTCAATCTTGGATCCTACCGGCGCATATTAGATCTACTGGAAACCGATGGGTTGAGCGATTTACAGGAAGGAGCCCTCGATCGTGTCATGTTTGGAATATATCTTTCAGGGGTTCAACTTATTATATTTTGCCTCCTTGCATATTTTAACTACCTCTGGAGAATAAATTTTGTCAGCGCCAGACTCTCTAAAGCTGCCAGTGTCTTAGTAATAATCGTAGTCAATATCCTGATCTTTTTAGGACTGAACTTTCTTGAAAGCAGTATATTGAACACCTGGATTGATATTGGACGTCGTATTCCGGTTGATTATTTGCTTTTTGCCAACTTCTCAGTCGCAGCGGTCGCAATTGCAGAGGCCTATTTTATAATCCTGTTTCAAAAAGTAAGGGCTTCGGAATTAGAAAACACCAAATTGCGGGAGGAGAAAACCAATGCTGAACTGGCCGCCTTAAAAGAGCAGATCAGTCCGCATTTCTTTTTCAATACCCTTAGCTCACTGAGTACTGTAGTGAGGAATGAAGAAAAAGAATTGGGACTTGAATTTATTCAGGAGATATCAAATACTTACCGTTATACACTGGCAAGCAGGCAACAGGATCTGGTTAACCTGGAAGCAGAACTAGACTTCGTAAGATCATACATATTTGTAATTCAAAAACGGTTTGGTGATAAGCTGATATTCGATCTGGAAGTTTCAGGCAATGACTTCCGGTCAAAAATTCCTCCTATGTCGTTGCAGCAATTGATTGAAAATGCTATTTAGCACAATGTAATCACCCAGGCACTGCCACTTACGATTCATATATACATTGAGAACAACATGATCTGTGTAGAGAACAACCTGCAAATGAAAAACCGAACAGATGGCATGGGATTGGGATTGGAAAATCTCACCAACCGCTACCGGTTGCTTGCGCAGAAGGAAATTATCATTGAAAAAGATGAACAAAAATTCATCGTAAAGTTGCCGTTGTTATGAGAGTAGTTGTTTTAGAAGATGAATACGGGGTGGCTCAAAACCTTTGCGATATTTTGCTGGAGATTGAGCCCGATATCGAAATATCAGCCATTATTGAGACGGTGAAAGAAGCGGTTAAATGGGTCAACAACAATCCAAAACCCGATTTAGGCTTTTTCGATATTCGCCTGGCAGACGGAGATTCATTTGAGATTTTTGAAAAGGTAAAAATTAGTTTCCCGGTCATATTTACCACCGCCTATGACGAATATGCCCTCAGGGCATTTAAAGTAAACAGCATAGACTACCTGCTTAAAAATAATAGAAGAATCTAAAATTGAACGAACCCAAAAAATACAGGAAGAGCTTTCTTGTTTACCGAAAAGATCAGATATTACCCATTGCTGTAAATGACATTGCATTTTTCTATTTGGAAAATCAGATGGTTTTCTGTTTTACACGCGAAAATGAGAAGTTCATTATCGATCAAGCGTTAGATAAAATCAGTCAGCAACTGAATCCCGAAGATTTCTTCAGGGCAAACCGGCAATTTATTGTATCCAGAAAAGCCATCAAAGCCGCAGTTCATCATTTAAATCGAAAATTGAAGCTCAGTATATCACCTTCACCGAAAGAAGATATAGTCATTGGCAAAACAAAAGTAACAGCGTTTAAAGAGTGGTTGGAGAGGTGATCAAAATTTTTTCCACTAACGTATAACCTTTTTATCCTTTTCCTGATTAATATACTATAGAAAGGATTGGATATGGAAATAGATGAAGAGGTTATTACTAGCAGGATCTATATCATCAGGGGAATTAAAGTGATGATCGATAGGGACCTGGCACTTTTATATGGAGTAGAAACCAGGGAGCTGAACCAGGCTGTTAGGCGAAACTTGAAACGTTTCCCGGAAGATTTTATGTTTCAGATGAATGCTGAGGATCTTGAAAATTGGAAATCACAGATTGTGATATCCAACCGGGAAAAAATGGGAATTCGCCATCACCCCCTGGTTTTTACTGAACAAGGCGTTGCAATGTTATCAAGTGTTTTAAACAGTGAACAAGCAATAGCTGTAAACATCCAGATTATTAGGGTGTTTACCCGCCTGAGACACTTACTTGAAAGCCACACAGAGATTCTACAGAAACTGGAAGAATTAAGCAAAAAAGGCCTGAAACATGATAATCAAATCATATTAATTTTTGAATACTTGAAACAATTAGAAAAGGCTAAGCAAGAGGATCTTGATTTTAAAGCAAAACGCCGAATTGGATATAAAAGAAATGATCAAGAATGACGAAGGACATGAATGACAAGAATGATTTCGGTTTAAATTTTCAATTCTCAAATGCGAAGCATTCATGAACACCTTTGAAAATCAATCATTTTTGTGAATAATTATCAATTCCTTTTCTCTTCGGATCAGCATCGCCAACAATACAAACTCAATCACAAAAAACACCATAATCCCCAGCACCGAATTCCGCATACTACCGGTAATTGCTTCAATAGTCCCGAAAGCAAAGGTGCCGGCGACAATAGCCAGTTTTTCGGTTACATCATAGAAACTGAAGAAGGAGGTGTGGTCTCTGGTTTTTGGGATCATCTTGGAATAGGTGGAGCGGGCAAGTGATTGCGATCCGCCCATGACAAGACCCACGAAAAAGGCAACGATCATAAACCCAATGGCATCCGTGATGAACTAGGCGCCGAGGCAGATCAAAATCCAGCAGAAAACAGAGATCAGCAAAGCTTTGAAGTTGCTGAGTTTTGAAGAGAGCCAGGCAAACAGATAGGCACCCGCCATGCCGACCAGCTGGATAAGGAGAATGGTAGCGATCAGGATCTCTTCCGACAACCCCAGCTGCTTCTCTCCATAGGTGGCTGCCATAAACATCACCGTAAGCAATCCCATGGTGATGAAGAAGAAACCAAGCAGGTAGATGGTCATGTGCGGCCTCTTCCTGACAATGCGAAACACCTTCACCAATTCGAGATACCCCTTGGTGATGATCCGCTCTTCGTGAAGCCGCTGAGGGAGTGTGTATTTTGGGAAACGCAGGAAGGTGATCTGTGAGAAGCCGATCCACCAGAGAAAGACAGTAAGAAAGGCAATCCGGGCCGGCAATATCCTAGTGAATATCCCCGGGCTGAAATACGGTCCTGCTCCTTCGGTTCCGCGATCACCGGCAGGAAGGAGTTGTAAAACACCAGGCTTCCGCCATAACCCAGCGTCCCCAGGGCAAAGAAGATGATCCCGAATTCCACATTATCACCCGTGAAAAAGAAGAGCATCCCGCAGGAGAGTGCTCCCAACCAGGTGAAGAATTTCATGAAGGCTGCATTGTGCTTTGTAACCTGGTTATAATATATTGGGAAGATGGCCGAGGCGATGGTGAGCTGGTAGACCGAATTGGCCCAGTCGTAGATGACCCAACCAAAGATAATTCGCTTGTCTCCCTTAGGGATTCGTTTGATCTTCATGAGTTTACCCAAACTTATAATTGAATTAAATCTGCCGATTCTTTTTCCAAAAACAAATGTATGTAAATTTGATTGGGAATTCCTTTTCTGCACATATAGATTATTATATATATTTTATCTATTATTACAAACCGATCGTATCATGAAATTGCTCAACCCTACTTTTGTCACTTTCTATATCATTTTACTATTTTTCCTGTTTGGGACACCATCGATGGGGTACACCCAGAATCCCGACTCCCTCCAGGCCCACTTCACCGTGTATCAGGTCGACAGCCTGATCCAGGCCAACGCTACCAATCCGGATTTCTGTCTGATGGATGTGCGAACGCAGGCAGAGTACACACCCGAGCACCTGGAAGGAGCCATCAACCGGATATACAATGGCCCGGGATTTGACAGCCTGCTCAACCTGCTTCCCCGGCACAAGATGTATGTGCTCTATTGCCTCTCCGGGGGACGAAGCGGAAATACCTTTACCCTGATGGTCTCGATGGGTTTTCCCAATGTGATCAACATGCTGGGTGGGATCACGGAGTGGAAAAACGCAGGATTTTCAACGACACCCGATTTCGCTCCGTTGCAAATGGCGGTATCAGACACCATCATTACGAACGACAAGGTAAATATTGGAACGACAGACACAATTCACCTTACAGTGACCAACCGGGCCAATGACA
Source organism: Bacteroidales bacterium (assembly GCA_016783905.1). Classification (GTDB taxonomy): domain Bacteria; phylum Bacteroidota; class Bacteroidia; order Bacteroidales; family FEN-979; genus QYOJ01. The sequence goes on from JADHVQ010000015.1 coordinate 21,242, forward strand.
CACTTCGTTTCACCTTTGTCACCTCTCTGGTTGGATTGGAATTCAGTACCGATTTTGATACCACCACCACCCTGGAAGGGCCATTTGATTATACATTCTCCATTTTCTATACGCCAACCGATACATTGACTGATTTCATCACCTTCCGGATCGAAAGCAATGGTGGACCGGTGCAGTTCCATGTGACCAGGACGGGGGAGATGCCCCTTACTGGATTTGACGATTTACGATTTACGATTTACGAATTACGAATTACGAATTATCCGAATCCATTCTCAGCATCAACCACCATCGCATTTGAATTGGAAGAACCCGGACAGGTTGAGATCGGGATTGTGAACCAGTTTGGGCAGGTAGTTGATAATATCTTCATGGAGGGACAAAAGGGTACGAACAGACTCACCTGGGATGCCAGGTTGCTCCCGGCAGGGATCTATATGTGCAGGATTGCAGTAGGGGATAAAATTTCGACACGAAAATTGATTTTGGTTAAATAACCTGTTGGGCAACGATAATTATCCCTACCTTTACCCCTGAAACCAGAACCCGAAACCATCATCGTATGAAGCACTTTTTCGTTTTTATGGCTGTGCTGTGCATGGCCATTTCCGGTATGGCAAAACCGGTATCTCAGACTGATGCCTCCCAGATTGCCATCGCATTCTATACGCACAATGCCCCGGTATCCATCACAGATTATTCCATAGATAAGACATGGATAACCCGGCACAAAGATTTGACAACGATATACACCTTCACCTTCCATGCGGGCGGATTTGTCCTGGTAGCAGGTGATGACGCCTCCATCCCTATCCTTGGCTACTCCTTCGACAATGAGATGCCGGAAGAGATCACCAATCCGGCAACCAAACAATGGTTGGATTGCTATAGTGAAGAGATTTCAAGGATTGTTCAGGCCGGACTTAGTAATAGGGAGACACTGGAGGAGTGGGATGCCATCAGACAATCCAGTTTCCCGGCACCAACCCGCGATATTAATCCATTGCTGTTTACCACCTGGGATCAGGGATGCTATTACAACGAACTTTGTCCCTACGATGCCTCGGCTACATGGAGCTGTCAGCATGTGTATACGGGCTGCGTAGCAACCGCCATGGCTCAGATCATGAAATACCACGCCTTCCCGCCACAGGGAGTAGGTTCACATAGCTATACGCATCCGGTTTATGGTGTGCAGACAGCCGATTTTGGAAACACGACCTACAATTGGGCCTCCATGCCCAACAACGTGAATAGCAGCAACATTCCTACGGCTACCATCATGTATCACTCCGGTGTTTCGGTCGACATGCAATACAGCCCCACAGGATCAGGTGCCTACAGCGAGGATGTGCCTGATGCATTGCTCGATTATTTCAACTACCACCCTGATGTGACCATTGAATACAAAGATGACTATCCGAATGTGGCGGATTGGAAAAACCTGTTGAGAGCCGACCTGGATAGCCTGCTGCCAATCTACTACAGCGGCTTCGGCAGTGGAGGGCATGCATTCGTTTGCGACGGGTACAGGATGAGCGATGAAAAGTTTCATTTTAACTGGGGCTGGTCGGGATCCGGCAATGGCTGGTACGCCATCGGGGCGCTCAATCCAGGGGGAAGTAATTTTAACCAGGACAATGCAGCCGTGCTCCACATCAAACCCTACAATCCCAACCTGATCGTCCGGATTACCCATCCGGTCAACTATGCGGTGATTGGCGTTGGTTATTCGGTCGATATTGAGGCGGTAACCGTCAGGGGCGCTCCCTCCCAGATGAAGATCCTCATTGATAGCAACGAGATGGCTTCCGGCACCAGCGATACACTTTCATACACCTGGCACACCACCGGGGCAGATCTCGGATCACACGAAGTGCGTGCCTATTCCTATTCGGCAACCGATACGGTTTATTATAAGATCATTCTGAATGTGGCTGAATGGATCACTCAGGCAAGCGGATTTCCCGATCCGAACCGGGGGATAAACTATATGTGGGCGGTAGATACAAATGTTGTTTGGGCAGCCGGATATAATGTATCCAATCCCACCGGAGCCTGCCAGGATTTTACCCTGACCCTCGATGGAGGAACCACCTGGAACCCGGGTATCATCAATGACTGTCAGGGACTTGCTTCAGCCATGATCTTTGCTATGGATTCCAATAAAGCCTGGGTGCCCATGTACCGCGTTTCGGGAAGCAAACCACAGGGGATCTATACCACGGCTGATGGCGGAGCCACCTGGACCCGTCAGACCACTGCCTCCTACAGCAATGGGGCATCCTTCCCCAATTGTGTTCACTTTTTCAACGAAACCGACGGCTGGTGCATGGGAGATCCCATCAATGGCGAATACGAGATCTATACCACCACAGACGGGGGTACCACCTGGGTACTGGTCCCGGGAGTCAATATCCCGAATCCGTCGGGAACTGAATGGGGTGTTGTGGGATACTATTCTGCCGTCAACGATACGGTCTGGTTCGGGACAACCAAAGGCCGGGTCTATAAATCCATGGATAAGGGATTAAACTGGACCGTTTCGGTTGTTCAGGCGCTGAATGGGAAGTACATTAAGCCCTATTTCCGCAATGGAGCACACGGATTAGTGCAGGATAAGAATGCCGGATCCAACGGAACCATCTGCGAAACCTTTGATGGAGGTACAACCTGGACGCTGGTCACAACCACCGGCCCAATCTATCCCACGGATCTTTCCTATGTACCCGGAACAGAGGACACCTGGGTCAGCACTGGCGGATACGGGAATAACGGATGCTCTTACAGCTTCGACGGAGGTCATACCTGGGCCGACTTCGAAGGAACCCAGGGTTCTGAATATCTCAACATGACCTGGGTGAATAACCATTGCGGATGGGCAGGTGGCGTAAACGCAAGCTCCACTGAAAATGGGGTATATAAATACATAGGGGTGTTGCTGCCCCCGCTTCCGGCTCCCTTCAACCTTCAGGCCGATGTGATCGGGTATGAGGTGCACCTCACATGGGATGCACCCGTAAGTGATGCACCCACCTTCACACTGCTGGGATACAACATGTACCGGGATGGTATTCGACTGAACAGCGATCCTATTCAAGATCTCTTCTACGACGATACACTGGATCTGCCCGGAGAATTTACCTATTGCGTCAAAGCGCAATATGACATCGGCGAATCCGATCCCGACTGCATCACAGTGGAAGTTGCCGTTGCAGTTGATGCACCAAAAGAATCCTCACTGACGATCAGCCCCAATCCGGCCCACAACGTTATAGTGGTTCGGTCTGATACACCTGTTGATGAGATCCGGATCTTCGACCTCCGGGGAAAAGAGGTTTACAGGAAAAATGGGATGAATAAACAGGTAACGGTCGATGTATCAGGTTTGGCAGCCGGCTATTACACGCTCACAGCCATCAGCGGCAACAAAGCAAAAACCACGAAACTTTTAATTCAATAAATTTCGCTATTTCGCTATTTCACCATTTCACTATCTCGCTATTTATTATTTGAGCGTGTATATAAAGAGGATTTGCATATCCTCTTTTTCCCATCGTTTTGAAGTAACATGTATGGGATCTCCTTTTCAGAAGCACGAAAAAGATCCCTGGGCTCATCGTGGAGCGAGCGCAAAAAGGGTTGAACCTTAAACAGAGGAATAAAATGAATGGTTGTGTTATCTATCTTTTGTGTATCAGATAGCGTAAGGTTGATAACCCATGCATCCGTTGGGTTGTAATGAGCCATAAAACTTCGAAGCGAACGGGTAATTTCCGGGATTTTCATAGCGGAGTACTTGACTTCCACAGGAAGCGGATTCTCGTAACGTTCGATCACAAAATCAACCTCTGCTTTATTGGTGGTTCTCCAGAAATGAAGGTCATAGATATGACGCTGCAACACATTGAGTAATGTAGTGCAAATGATATTTTGAAAGACAAATCCATAATCCCGGTGGTTGTGTACATTCCCGAACATCCTGATCGCCAGGTTCCGCATCCCGGGATCCAGAAAGTAAACCACAGGTGATTTCGTGATCTCTTTGACCTTGTTGCCATGGAGTGGAGGGATCATTTTCAGGAAAAACGTACGTTCGGCATACCAGAGGTATTTCCGGATGGTAGGAAGTGAAGTTTGTGTTTCGTTGGCCAGGGTAGATAAATTGATCATCTGACCCGTTTGGGCAGCCAGCAGCCGGATCAGGCGGGAGTAAACCTCCGGTCCATGGCCCTGGACAAGTGGATGTATATCTTTCTCAAGGTATGAACGGTAAATTTCATTGATTGTCTCAAACCGCTCCTCTTCTGAATTTGAGAGAACTACACGCGGATATCCTCCGAAATTCAGGTATTCGTTGAGGAGCAGAAGAGCTCTGTTTACATCCTTCATCAGGGCAAAACCCAGATTATCGCTATTGGAGTGGCCAAACCGGTAATCTGCGAATTCAAAGAAGGTTAGAGGCATGACCTCAAATACCCGTTTACGCCCTGCCATTGACTCCTGGATCTTAGCCCGTAATTCAAGACTCCCTGACCCGGAAAGGATAAACTTAACATTCAAATCCTGATCATAGATCCCTTTGATAAACAGCCCGGCATCCTCTTTCATCTGAATCTCATCGATAAACAAATATCCTCTCTGCTTGCCAAACTCTTGTTGAAACCTGTCAATCAACGCTCTCTGGGAAACAAAGAAAACACGGTCTTCTTCCTTGTCCAATTGCAAAAAGAGGGTAGGCTTCCCCTGTTGACGCAGTTTCTCTTCCAGCATGCGCATCAAGGTAGATTTCCCTACCTGGCGCGATCCGGTTATCAGGGTGATCTCTTGAAACTGAAGATGATCGTATAACTGTTGAAAGATGGTGCGTTGAATCATAACGTTGAGTTTTAGCAGGTATTATGCGCAAAGTTACAAAAATACCCGGTTAAAATCAAGTCAAAGATACATTTTTTTCATTGCCCTGCTCAGGATTTTTAATGAAAGGGACCGTGGCAAAACAGAAGTAAGGATAAAAAGGGTAACACGGTTCTTCCATCCCGGAATAAAAACTGTTTTTTTCCCCAGATGCCGGAGAGCATATTCAGCTACCAGGATCTGTTTTGTTCAGTCAACCGCTTAGCAAACCCATGAATCAGTTGCAACGGCATTCGGCAATTTACTCCGATATACTTCTCAAACTCCTCTTTGTTGCTCGACAAAAAGGATTTTACTTTGCTATATGCCGCCACGTAGACCAGCAACCGGCAATCGAGGTCTGCTGTCGATTGAAGTAATACGTCGGGCGCTTCCGGCAGTACCAGGTCAAGGTGGATTTGACGGATCTTAACACTGAACACTGTCCGGATTTTTTTAGCTAACTGATTCATGGCATCACCGATCCATTTTATTCCTATTTTTGGCGAAGTTTCTCACGGATATTTTTTTCAGTGCTAATCTGCGAAAAAATCTGCGTTAATCTGCGAGAAATAGAAAAATAGTTGATTCTTTATCGATTTCTCATGAGGGAGCTTCTCTTCTTGTTTCTCAAGGTAGTTAAATCCTGGCATCAGTTGATCAGGCGAATTCATGGAAAGTCAGAAACCGACATCTATTCTGAACGGATTGTCTCCGGCAAGGCCTGGGAAGAGTTCTGCGACAACCTGAAAGGCGCCGGCGCCTCCCTGATGTATCCCGGGACTCCTCGGGATGCATTTAACCAGGCGGAAGGAGTACGTTACCTTTCCCGGTTGACACGAGCCGGGCTGGAAGCTTTTGTGGAGTACAACGATCCGGCGTTCCCGGTGTTTCGAAGAATGGTCCATGAGACAGTCAAGATGGGCGCTGATAATCCGGATAACTATTATTTCAATGCCCAGATCAACGGCAGCAGATATGAATACCGGATTGTCGGGAAGAGGAATACCGTTCACTACTTCGGCCTCTTTACGCAGAATGGGGATTACGGATCTACCGGCGGACTGCCTTCGTGCGGACAACTGGATCATACAGATATTCAATACGACGCGGATGGAAGTTTTGAGGTCATACTAAGCCGGGAGAAAAGGGGGAAAAACTGGCTGAAACTGGAAGAAGAGACCGGGTTGGTCATTATCAGGCAGACATTCCTCGACCGGTTTGAAGAGGTTCCGGCGGAGATACACATTGAGAACCTCGACGAACGAAAATCTCCTTCTCCTGTCACACCGGAACGTATTGGCGAAGGGTTGGAAACAGCCTCCCTATTCGTGAGCGGTGCTTCCCTGCTATTCGCCCGATGGGCCAACAGGTTTCAAAAACATACCAACAAGCTACCCCTCTTTGATCCCTCAACCAGCAACGCGGCCGGTGGCGATCCCAACATCATCTATTACCACAGCCACTGGAAACTGGCGCCGGATCAAGCTCTGGTTATTGAAGTAAAGCCGCCCGACTGCGACTCCTGGAACTTCCAGCTCAACAACTACTGGATGGAGTCACTAGACTACCGGTACTTCACTATCTGCATCAACAAAGCCAGCGCTCAATATGAGCCGGATGGAAGTGTGAAAGTAATTGTGGCACATTCCGATCCCGGCCATCCCAACTGGATCAACACCTGTGGCCATGCCGAAGGGACTATGTGCTGGAGATGGTACCGGCTGAAAGAGGGGGAGAAGTCGGTAGAACCAAAATGCACGGTGACAGGAGGTGGGAAGCCAGAAGTTAGATGTACGAAGGAAAGTTAGATGTACGAAGGAAGTTTTATGCGTCAACCTCTCTGGTTCAGGTACTTGAATAAGACCTGGGCATTCACCTACCCTTTAGGAACGAAAATCAAGCTTGACAAGGATGACCTGATCAGGCGGGCCAGAAAAATTACTGGCTTAAACGATCTGGGTGGTGATTTCTGGGAGGAGCCGTTAGACCGGATGCTTATTTCCATGAACGAAGAGGCAAAGCTGAGTCCGGTTGGCCGGTTTATCTCCTGGGAGCGGCTGGTAAACCTGCTAAGTATCCGATTACGTGCAACAGAGTACTTCAAAAGATTCCCGGAGATCCTGGAACAGGAACTTTGCCCTGCCTGGATCATTGTAGGACTGCAGCGGACCGGCACCACCAAGCTCCAGCGCCTGCTCTCCGCCGATCCCGACCATCGTGTCATCCCCAGCTGGGAGGCAATCAATCCAGTGCCGATTTACGATCTCCGATCTCCGATCTCCGATCTCCGATTTACGAATGACGATTTTCAAATGGATGTCATTGCGATCCAAAGTTGCGAGCGAAGTGAAGCAGGAGCGAGACAACACCAGCTCGCCAGTTCACCTGCTCACCAGCTTGATATTGATAAACGAATAAAAATCGCCCGCACCTCCGTACGCGCCCTGAAACTGATCTCCCCCGGCTTCTTTGCCATTCATCCGATCGATGCCATGTTGCCAGAAGAAGATGTATTGTTGTTGGATATCAGCTTCCTGAGCACAACCACCGAGGCCATGATGGACGTTCCGTCCTACGCTTCCTGGCTCGAATCAGTTGATCAGACGCCAGCATATCTCTATTATATAAAACTTCTCAAACTTTTGCAATGGTTTCGTCCGGCCCGGCGGTGGGTGCTGAAGAGTCCGCATCACCTGGAGTTTCTGGATATCATAGCCCGGCAGATGCCGGAGGTCAGATTCATCTGGCCGCACCGGAACATCTACGAATCGATCCCCTCCTTCCTAAGCATGCTCACATACAACCATATGATCTTCAGTGATGCCGTCGATCCGCAACAGATAGCCGCCAGATGGATCCGGAAGACCGGTTATGCCCTTTTGAAAGCCCTTGAATTCAGGCAGCAGGGTGAACATGACAAGATGTTTGTCGATGTCTTTTACAAGGATCTTATGACGGATAGCATGAAGGAGATACAGAAGATTTACGGGTTGGATAGGGGACTCCTCCCGGAGCTTGCTGACCGGTTTCTTTGTCATGAAAAAGAGCATCCGCACAAGAAACATGGCGTGCATCGCTACGACCTCACTGATTTTGACATGACCAAAGCTGATATCGATCGCCATACATCCCACTACCAGCAATTTTTTTCAACCATCTATGACCGGACCACATAAAAAGAAATACGATAGTGCCGTGATGGCCCTGGTGACCGGAATTAGTGACCTGTTCAAAACCAAAGAGGTAAGTGGAGAGTTGAAGGAAACTGACCACCTCGACGGTAAAACCGTCTTCATCGACGGAGCCAGTTCAGGACTGGGGTTTGCCATTGCCGTTGAAGTTGCCAAACGAGGAGCCAGGGTGATCATGGCTTGCCGTAGCGGCATCCCGGAAAAAGGTGAGAGGGTAAAAAAGCTATCAGGCAATCGGGATATTCACATGCTCCACGTCGATTTAGCAGATCTATCCAGCATCCAGCATCTAGCATCCAGCATCTGCAATTTAGACTACAAACCGGAAATTTATATCCTCAACGCCGGCATCGTCCCGAAAAAGTCCCGCAAAACCCCACAGGGGCTCGAAGAGATGTTCATGGTGAACTACTTTGCTAAATTTACCTTCATACGGTTGCTAATTGAGCATGGTTTGATATGGGATACGGGATGCCGGATACCGGATAAAAGCAATCATCTTTCTTCATCGGGCATCGGGGATCTGGCATCAGGCATCCAACCTCGTCCCTCGTCCTTCGTCCTTCGTCCTTCAAGAATTATCTTCATCACCTCCGAATCCCACCGCAACCCGGAGCAATTCAACTGGGATGAATTTGGGAAGTACAAAGATTACGGAATCAAGCAGTCGATGGAGTTGTATGGGTACTACAAGCTGTTGCTGGTTACCTTTGCCCGGGAGCTTTCGCGCCGGCTCAATACCGACGGAAAAACAAACACCTCCGTATTTGCCATGTGCCCCGGTCCGATCAATTCAAATATTGCCCGGGAAGCGCCGAAATTTGTTCAACCCTTCCTGAAGTTGATCTTTGTCCTCTTTTTCAAATCCCCGAAGAAGGCTGCCAGACCGGTTGTATACCTCGCTGCATCACCGGACATGAAGGGTAAGCCGTTCGATTACCTCTTCCTGATGTCGCAACAGGAGATCGATGAAAAGGCGGCCAGTCCTGAGAATGGAAAGAGATTATGGGAACTATCAGATGAATTGTTCAAAAAACTCCTTCGTGGTTAAGACATTATTACCGCAAGTTTTCCTTATAAGGTTTGTCTAATGAGAAACTCAAGTCAAACCAAAAAAACCAACTTTATGAAAAAACTCTTGTTAATGTCAGCCTTGATCCTAGGGATCATTTTTATTACTGGAAAATCAAATGCCCAGACTACACAGAGTCCGGATAAAGCAACAAAGGCACAAACAACCCAGACAGGTCAGAACACATCTGGCAATTTTATTGACAAAAATGGCGACGGTGTTTGCGACAATTTTCAAAATCGTAGCAAACAGCCAAATTGCGCCAAATTTGTGGATGCGAACGGTGATGGCGTTTGCGATAATTGCAAAGGAAATGGCAACTGCGGTCATGTCAACTGTTGCGGGAAAAGCATGCAAAAAGGAAATTGTCCCGGCATGAACAAAGGCAACTGCTGCGGCAAAGGCATAGGACACCAGCACCGTCATGGTTGGAAACATAGCCAGCAAACAACACCCTCTCAACCCGGGAAAAAGTAACAGAGAAGCTTAATCACGAAAGTACCGTCTGGTTCAAACGAAATTTCGCTATATCGCTATTTCACCATTTACTTACCTTGTATCTTCGTGGTTTAATTGACCTCAATGACCGACCGGGAACTTGTTCAGGGAATCATCAACCGTGATCAGGCCGCTTTCAGGGAGCTGGTGGAGAAACACCAGCAACTGGTGATCCGCACATGTTACGCGCTGGTACATGACCTGGAGGATGCCCGGGATCTGGCACAGGAGGTGTTCATTGAGATCATGAAATCGGCTGTTTCTTTCAGGGGGAAAGCCAAACTCTCTTCCTGGATCTACCGGATTGCGGTCAACAAATCGTTGAACCACCTGAAGAGATCCCGGAGGAGGGATGCATATACCCTCTTCTCGTTTCAGGATCAGGGTGGATCGGTGAAAGAAGGTGGCGATGTGGCGATGGAAGAGAAGGAGTTGAAACAGGCGCTGCATAAGGCCATCAACAGGTTGCCTGTAAACCAGAAGATTGCTTTCACACTGCACAAGTATGATGAGTTGCCTTACAAAGAGATTGCCGGGGTGATGAATGTGTCACTTTCGTCTGTTGAGTCTTTGATTCACCGGGCAAAGCTGAACCTGCAGAAACGATTGACTAATTATTATCATTCAAACCGCATATAACATGGACCATCAGAATCAGGAAAGGGTTCAAAAAACCCTGGATTTCATTCAAAAAGACCGGGTCATCCCTGAGGATCCCTGGTTTTATTCCCATCTGACTGCGCGAATGGAGAAAGAAGCCGGCTTACTCCACAAACCGGGATGGGCAGGGGCCGTGGCTATTCGCCTCAGGCCCATTCTGGTGGTGATGGTAGTATTGGTTGGGATAGCCGGTGGCATTGTTCTGGGAAGAGTACTCAGCGCCCCGGGAGGCTCTCCTGAGCCAACAGCTTCCCTGTTTTCTCCCGAGGAAGATATAAATGCAGCTATCTTTAAGGAGATCAGCGGTTCCATGGACGAACAGATAGTATTAATGAAATAGCATAAATCATGAATTTTTTTACCAAATACCGGGTTGTTACGTGGATCCTGGCAGGAATCCTGGCAGTTGCACTTTCCGCGTTGGGGACGATCATTTATCAAACATGGAAGGAAACGAAAGCCATTGAAGAGATACCCGCATGCATCTCTTCCTGCATGATGCTGACATCTGTGTTGGAATTTAACGCATCTCAAAATGAAAACCTGGAAAAGATCCTGGATCGTTTTAGCGACACCTCCGCTGCCCTGGTGAGTTCCCTCAGGGAACATCGTATGGCATTGATGAATGAGCTTCAGAAAGAGCATCCTGACTCCCTCCGGATCCGGATTCTGACCGGTGAGATCGGAAGTGCTCAGGCCATGCTGACCAGCCTCGCGGCGTCACAGTACCTGCAGATCCGCAAGATCTGCGACTCCTCCCAACAGCTAAAACTTTCTGATTTCTATTGCGATATGTTCGGTTGTCCGCGTGTTGAGATGAGAAAAGGTCAGGGTCAACACCGTCATCGCAAAGGGAAAAAATAGACACTTTCTGACTTCCTTTATGCCATCGCCAGTATCCCTTCGATCTCGGCAAAGATCTGCTGGTCGGTGAAATGACGTCCTTTGATGGCTGAGGAGGAACACGAAGAGACGCAGGTACCACATGCTTTGCATAAAGCGCTGATCACGTGACTATGGTGCTCATTCATCGGCCTGGCGAATCACCGGTTTGTCGTTCTTTTCATACATCAGGAAGAGTGTTTTGGCTTCCGATGTTCGGTTGTAGAAGTCCTCATGGCCCTTCCCAAAAGCATGCATGTCAATATAGACGTCGGAGACATAACATCCCGGATTTGCCGATTTGATCTCATGAGCATACTTCAGGGCTGTCATGCAACAAACCCTTGAACAATAGGCTTGGTAACGATCTTTCCGCCGGTAGAACCTGAGGCATTGGTCATCCGCTCAAACTCCAGGGCCGTGAAAACGTTGGGATAGATACTGTATCCGTATTGTTCCAGCTGTCTGGCATCCAGCACGTCATACCCTGTGGCAAGGATGATATTGCCTACTTCAACTTTGACCACTTGATCCTGTGCTTTCAGGTCAATGCACTCTTTTGGACATTTTTTAGCGCACACACCACATTTCTCTCCATTTGACTGAATGTAAGTGCAATGTTCCGCATCCACCAGGTAGGCGTTGGGAACAGCCTGTGGAAACGGAATATAGATAACTTTTCTGGAAGAGAGCTCAGCATCAAATTCACTGGGAACTTTAACCGGACATACCTCGGAACAGATATCACAGGCCACGCAGGCCTCCACATCCACGTACCTGGCATGTTGCCTGATCTTTACATGGTAGGCTCCCGGGACACCGGAAATACCCTCAACCTCGGACCTGGTCATCAGTTTGATCATCTCATATTGTCCTTCCGAGACCAGTCTTGGTGTAAGGATGCAGGCTGCACAATCCAACGTGGGGAAGGTCTTGTCGAACATGGCCATATGCCCGTCTATCGTGCCGGTTCGTTCCACCAGCCTGACCTCATGCGGGTTAAATCCTGCCAAAGACATCGCTTTGGTGAAAACCGGCTTGTAATATCCTGGCATATCCCCGGCAATGACGACACGCTGGATACGATTCACCTTAAGGTAATGACAAATGTCATGAAATTAAAAAAATCAGACTAAACGCAATCAAAAAGCCAATCCCTGCCCAGCTAAGTAGTTTTAACCATCGTTTTGGTTGTGAGCCGGAAGGGATGAATTTACTGGTAACCACTTTGTAGTTGATGATGGCAAACACGGGCGCTGTCAAAAATGAGAGAATGGTGGCGAACTCCAGTAACGACCTCATGTTTCTGGTAAAGAAAACAATGATCAAAATGGCTGCAACAGATAACAAAAGGATCCAGAAGAAGTAAAGCCCTGATCCGAACATTTTAAGGGATGGAAACATCTGATGCAACGAACCTTCCAGTGACCTGGGATACCCATCAATGACGGTGATGGCTGTACTGAACATGGTGATTAAAACGATGACAGCGATGACAGAATGACTCCAGCTTCCAATGGATCCGGTATAGAGGGAGACAAGCTGTTGTGAAAACACCACCCCGTTGGCAGAAAATGTTTCGCCCGTACCGTACATCACCAGGGCACCCAAACCCAGGAAGAACAGGGCCATGACTGCGGAACCAATATACCCGATGTGGAAGTCGATATGATACTCCCGGAAAGAGGGGCTGTAACGCATTTGTTTGTTTCTTTCAAGGGCCCAGAGAGAGGGCCATACGGAGCAGTCTATCGGCGTAGGCATCCATCCCATCAATGCGATCAGGAAGGTAATTGCAGCAGTGTCCCACAATGGTGGCGGGACAAAGCCAGGCTCCACCTGTGCCCCCCGGGAGAGGGCAAAGAAGAAGGCCGTAATGGTAAAGAGTGCCAGGATACCGATCATCACTTTCATAAACCTGTCAAGAAAAGCGTATTTTCCCACAAACAACATCACCAGGATAAGGCTTAATAAACCGGCGCTTGTTGCAAATGGACTCAGGTGAATCTGGAAAAGATAGGTAGCCAGGTCGGCGGTGACTTTTGTAACTGCCGCAAAATTCACAATAGCTGTCACCAGGGAAAGAAGAAAGTAGGTGATGATGGCCCATCTTCCCAGTTTCCGGTATCCTTCCAGCATGCTCTTTCCCGTAGCAGCGGTATATCTGTAACTGAATTCAAAAAAGGGATACTTGAAAATGTTGATCAGGATAACCGCCCAGATAAAGTGGTAACTATAATTAGCACCTGCCTGTGTAGAGAGCACAAGGTGTGAAGCTCCGATGGCCGCTCCGGCATATAAGATCCCGGGCCCCAGTGCTTTGAATACACCGCGAAGGATTAATTTTTGTCGCTCCTGAAGGCTCATTTTCATTTCAAACCTACACGAAAATGATGATATACGCAAATACCATACTTCGTCAGGCTCGTGCTCGTTTGAAGAGAATCAGCCAGACCGTCAGGGAGTAGACGAGCACTAATATTGAAAGGATCTCTTCCATCACGTCACTTTGACCGGTTGCGGTAATCGCAAAAACCGATAATGTTATGAAGAAGAGGCTGGGATGAGGAAACAGGATTCTGAAGGTGATGGACTGAGATTCCCGTTGGCGGATCCACCCGAATAACCGCTGTCCGTAACTGATATCCTCAAGCATAAAGAACAGGCAGAATACGCCTCCTTGAATATTGGTTCAATGAGAGGAGAGAAATGAAACCTGAATAAGAAAATCATCAGGAAGGAGATAAACAGCGAAATCCAGAAGATGATCAGGTAATATCTTTTAGGCAGAAAACAGTAGGGTGGGGAAAAAAAACCGGCGGACATCTTCATTCAGAAAATAGCCATTCAAAAAGGTACATAAAAAGCAAAAGGGTCTCTTTTGGCGAAGGAGAATGACCAATCCCAGGATTAGCATCAATACCCCTGCGCCAAAAAGGAATAAGGTAAATCCCCTGGGCCCTATATCCAGGTGGGCATCATGAACGAAGAGAGTCGAGATAAAACCGAGACAGTGAGAGCATAAAAAATGCCGGAAGATAATCAAGCCAAGCCCACCGGCTATAAAAAGATAACCAAGGATATTTGCAAAAGTGATCCCGGATTTGCCAGTGTGGTTGTTGACCAGGGAAGATCCCATAACATTTTGTATTTAAGAACTTTCCAAAAATACTCAGGCTTTTATATCCTCTGCTTCCAGGGCTGGCATCATTTCTTGAAAACACGATAGAATACCATTAGAACGATAGTATGTTATGTGCATTTTTGCGGATCACCAGGAAATGTCAGAGGCGACCGGGCCGGTCGCCCCTTTTGAGTTCTGTCGGGGCGAGAAGACTCGAACTTCCGACCCCTTGCACCCCATGCAAGTACGCTAGCCAACTGCGCCACGCCCCGATATTCCCAGGGACCACGCCCCAAAAAGAACTGCAAAAATAAGAAAAAAATCTTAGATTTGATTCCAAATCGATGTAAAGATGAAAGCCATTATCCGTCCGCTTAATCCCGATCTGATCTTCGATTGGCTCGATTTCTTTGACAACCGGGCATTCACCGACAATCCCTTCTGGAAAAGCTGTTATTGCACCCATCAAGCATCACGTATCGTGTATCGCGTATCAATCCCGGATACACCTTACTACGAATGCATTGATCCTTGAAGAGGGATAGTAAGATACACTGGGGGTGTATTCGGGGTCGGCCAGCAGCATGTTCATGCCATGAGCCCAGGCTTTTTCCGGTCCATGTGCACTGGAAGACCAGATAAGGGTGGAGTTGATGATGGTCTCTTCAGGGCCAAATTTCCAAACTTTATTATTAAACCTGACTCCATCAAGGGGAGCATTGAAACCTGAATATCCTGTAATCTTCAGCGGATTTCCTGCAAATCCGTTGTTGATGTAATTAGCGAAGAGCGCATTCCATTCATCTTCCGTCGGGATGTGCCAACCCGGCGGACAGAGTCCTTTCACCCCGGGATCTTCACTGTATTCCATCACCTCATCCCACTGGTACAATCCGCCCCAGGAAGTGCACCTGGCCAGCTGGTTGAGATAGCAATATTTCTCGGGGATGCAGTTATCGCGGTGCATGGCCAGATGAAGGACCTGCGTTCCGTAATTCAGGTTTGCACCCAGCCAGCATTGGGAGCCAATCAGGACAGTTGGGTAACTCTTTCCATCACGGACATCCACCATGGTATCCCCACAGGTAAAAGGAGCCTCGGAAAGAACAACCATGCGTATTGTATCACTCCTGGTGCATGAAAAACGGTTGGTATAGCTGTACCAGATGGGATGGATTCCCTGACCGGCAGCTGTGGGATCAAACGTGCCTCCTGACACATGATTGCCTTCAAAAACTCCACCCGGGGGGACCCCGCCCCGTAACAGAACAGGCCTGGCCCCGGAAGTGGTGATGGTATCAAAGCAAACAGGCAACGTGACAACAGGCGAAGGTTTCACGGTGACGATGACCTGCCCGGGTGTACCCGGACAGCCATTGGCTGTGGGGGAAACGGTATAGGTTACATATCCCGGGGTAAAGGCGGAGTTGATCAGTTGTTGAGCGATTTGGTTTCCGGAGCCAGCGGAGTGTCCACTCAGGTAGATCGAACTGGGAACCGCGTTCCAGGTAAAACTGGTGCCGGCAACATGAGAAGTCAGGTCAAGCCTG
>JADHVQ010000081.1 GCA_016783905.1 Bacteroidales bacterium
CATTGGAGCTTCTGTAGCTTCGCTACTCTTCTGGTAACCAAGGATCAGCATGGTGATATCGTCGGTTTGCTCAACTCCAACTGCAAACTGATGGATCGAATCGACAACCTTTTTCACCAAGGTTGGCACATCGGCCGTCCGGTTTTTATGAAGCACTTCTGAGAGACGGTTTTCGTGGTACATATCTCCTTTTGCGTTTAACGCTTCCGTTACGCCGTCGGTATAGAGAACCAAGCGATCTCCCGGTTTGAGCTGGATCTTCTCTATTTTGTATCCATGATACTCCTCAATCCCCAGCGGGATAGCCGAGAAGAGGTTCATCCTGCGCACTTCCCCCTCCCGGTTCATGATTAACGGAGGATTATGTCCGGCATTGCACAGCTCTATGGTTCCGGTTCTGAGGTTGATGATCCCTGAGACCATGGTGACAAACATCACGTTGGGATTATCCTTACACAACTCCTTATTGATCTGTGCCATGATCTGATGCAATGGCTGCCCATCCATGGTCCGGGAGCGGTAAAGTGTCCTGACAACCGTCATGAAAAGGGATGCAGGGACACCTTTCCCTGAGACATCTCCCACCGATACGAACATGTGATCCTTGTCCAGGAAAAAGAAGTCGTAGAGGTCGCCTCCAACTGCCCGGGCCGAATCGAGCACAGCGAAAAGCTCAAAAAACTCCGAGCGGAGTGGGAACTCCCTGGGGAGCATCCCCATCTGGATGGTATGTGCAATGCTTAGTTCGCTCTCAATCTTCTCCTTCTCTGCAGTGGTTTTCTGGAGCTTTGTAATATGATCCTGCAGTTGTCCAAGCATTACAAAAAACGATTTGGCCAGCACACCGATCTCGTCCCGTCGTTTCACTTTTGGGATCTCTACATCAAAATTCCCATGCCCGATCTGGTGGGTGATCCTGACCAGCTTGCGCAGGGGCCTGGTGAGCCTGCGGGTCATAAATATCGTAACCAAAAAGACAACCAGGAGAATAATACCGAACGCTCCAAGCAGGTATAACACCAGGTCTTTCAGGTTAGCATACATTTCGCTATTCGGAAAAACGATGCCAACGGACCACCCGGTGGTCGCCAACGGAGAGTAGTAAATCTCACTTGATTTCTGCTTCCGGAAACCGGAAAAGGAAGCAAAGCTGCTTTTTCCTGCCATCATCCGCTCTGCAATGGTAGCGAGTGTGGTGTTCTTATATTCTTCAGCAATATCCAGGATGTTCTTGTTGATGAATGATGAATCGGGAGAATAGATCACCGCTCCCCTCCGGGAGATGAGAAAGCCAAATCCGGTTTCATAGACTTTGATCTCAGAAACAATGCTTCCCAGTGACTTCAGGGAGACATCCAGGGTCAGCACTCCACGAAACACCTGCTGCCCTTTGATCTCATTATAGAACGGAACAGAGTAAGTACACATCAGGGTATCCCCGGTACCCAGATCGTAGTATGGTTCAGACCATGTTGGCCGGCCAATCTCTTTTGGAACCTTGTACCAGTCTTCTGCAAAATAGTTATATGATCCACCCAGGAATTTGGTTCTTAATCCCCCGGGTGTTTCATAGGAGTAGATCCCATAGTGGAGCGAATCCTGAACATATGAATAGGGTTCAAAAGCAAGACAGGTCCCAAAAATATATGGATCCTCCATCACGATCCCCTGGAGGATGCGAAGGATCTCGTAATAATCAGGGCTGGGTTTCTCGAGTGACCTCCCCAACACTACCGGCATCTGCTCAACACGGCTCAATGCATTCTCCAATCGGGATATGGTCAATTCGGCCAGGGTTCGGGCATCCTTTTGTGTATCATTCGTCACCATTACAGCCGAATAGGCCAGGGTTATCACGAAATAGATGAAGAATACGAAGAAGATCGCCAGGGAGAAGAAAATGCTGTACCGGAAGGCGAGACTTCTGAATCCCAGACGGAGTCTCTCCTGTTTCTTTTTTGGTTTTTTCTGTTTTCTGGCCACGAGAAGATCTCTAATTCCGGGTAAAGGTAAAAAATTATACTTTTGCACAAACGACTTCATGAAATAACAACGCATGGCTAACAAACTCACTGACTTAACGCCGAAGTCCATGTGGCGCTACTTTGCCGAGATCTGCGAAGTGCCCAGACCATCCAAAAAAGAGGAACAGATCGCGAACTACCTGCTTGACTTTGCCAGTCACCACAACCTGGAAGCGATACTCGATGAAACTGGAAACGTTCTGATCAGAAAACCGGCCTATCCGGGATTTGAAGGCCGGAAAACGGTCATCCTCCAGAGCCACATGGATATGGTTGGAGAGAAAAACGCCGGGAAGATACACGATTTTGAGAAGGATCCGATCCAGCCCCGGATCGATGGCGATTGGGTGAAAGCAACAGGTACCACGCTGGGTGCCGATTGCGGGATTGGGATTGCAGCCACCCTGGCGATCCTGGAGTCGGATGAGATCCCCCACCCTCCGCTGGAAGCGTTATTTACCATGGATGAAGAGACTGGATTGACCGGGGCCTTTGGCTTGAAACCCGATCTGCTGCAAGGGAGGATCCTGATCAACCTCGATTCGGAAGATGAGGGGCAACTCTTCATCGGATGTGCCGGTGGGAAAGATACGATTGCGACCTTCCTGACCGAAACAGAAACCCTGCCTGCAAGGCAGATGGCCTATGACGTCAGCATTACCTGTCTCGTTGGCGGCCATTCGGGCGATGACATCAACAAAGGCCGGGGCAACGCCGTGAAAATCATGGACCGTTTCCTCTGGAATGCTGCTCAGCAGTTTGATGCCCGCATCGCTTCCCTGGATGCCGGTAACCTGCGGAATGCCCTGGCAAGGGAAGGTTTTGCCCGGGTTGTGATCCCGGCGGGTTCCGCGGAAGTATTTGAATCCTATGCCCATAATTTTCACGAAGAGTTGGTTGGAGAGCTTCATGTTACGGAACCGGAACTGAAGTTTATTTCATCCCCGACGGAGCTACCATCTTCGGTCCTAACCACCGGATTGCAGGAGCGGTTGCTGAATGCCCTTTATGCATGTCCACATGGTGCCATTGCCATGTCGAGGGAGATTGAAAACTTTGTAGAGACCTCCACCAACCTGGCATCTGTGAAGATAAAAGAAGACCAGATTATTGTCACAACAAGCCAGCGCAGCTCTGTCGAATCGTCAAAAAAGGATGTGGGCGACATGGTAGCCAGCCTGTTTCACCTGGCCGGGGCGCACGTGAAGCAAACCGGCGGATATCCGGGCTGGAAGCCCAACCCCGATTCGGAGATCCTGCGCCTGACGGTGGCCTCTTATAAAAAGCTCTTCAACCAGGAGCCGGAAGTGCTGGCCATCCATGCAGGCCTTGAATGCGGTTTGATTGGCGCCATCTACCCTGGCATGGATATGGTCTCCTTCGGACCCACCATCAAGGGAGCCCACTCTCCGGATGAACGGCTGGATATCCCCACCACGATAAAATTCTGGGACCTGCTACTTGACGTGCTGAAGAATACGCCCAAAAAATAGCACCCATGCGTCATCTTCTTCTCTGCTTGCTTTTCGGATTGTGCTCACTGGCACATGGTCAGGAGCAATCCTTCTCATTCTCCGATTCAGCCATCCTGCAACGGCTTCAGCAAGATGTGTTTATCCTGGCCTCCGACACCTTGCAGGGTCGTGAAGCCGGCACAATTGGAGACAGTTTATCTGTAGGGTACATCATTTCCCGCTATCAAGAAATTGGACTAGAGCCTAAAGGCAACGATAGCGGATCTTTTATTCAGCCGGTTCCATACACCTATTCTGATTTTCCCTGGTCGGAGAACTATCTCTACACAGATTACGACCAGTACAAATATCGCCATGAGTTTGGAATGACCTCCTTCTCGGCAAACGATAAAGTGCATGGCGAACTCCTGAACGTTGGGCACGGTATTGTTGATTCCCTTCTCTTCCGTGATGATTATGCCGGGAGGGAAAACCCTGAAGGCCGGGTTCTCCTGATGGAGTTCCCTCTGCCTGATGACCTGCCAGAAGATTCAGTTATCCTCAACAAGCTATCTGTCAGAAATCGTCTGGCTGAAGCCTTCCGGCGAGGTGCTGTGGCTGTGCTCCTGTGGAATTCCGATTCGCACGATTATCCAACACTTTTCAACTTCAAGGATAGGGATATCATGCCTGGGCCTGTGTTTTTCATTACCGAACCCGTTGCCTGGAAATTGAAAAAGCTCAATGGTTACTCTATCTTTATGAAGGCAACACTCAACAAAGTCCACACAACATATAATAATGTCATCGGATTTTTGGATCGTCATGCAGCCCAGACAGTAATTATCGGAGCTCATTACGACCATGTGGGTCTCAACAAGAGAAACATTGCCAAGTGTGGCGCCGACGACAACGCAAGCGGTATAGCCCTGATGCTTGAACTTGCCCGTTATCTGAAGAATCAGGTGAACAGCCGGTATAACTACCTTTTCATTGCTTTTGGTGCAGAAGAGTTGGGGATGATAGGATCCGCCTACTTCTGTTCACATCCCGTAATTCCCCTGGAGGAGGTTGCATACATGTGCAATTTCGATATGGTGGGGAGGCTAGGAGCCGAAGGGAACCGAATCACTGTTTTGGGGACAGCAACATCTCCTCAATGGAAAACTATATACAACGAGATGCCGGAATTTCCTTTCCGGATAAAAAAATACAAAGGAGCATCCAACTTCTCCGACCAGGAGTGTTTTTACAAAGAGAAGGTTCCCATCTTCTATATCACAACAGGACTACATCCTGACTACCACACACATCACGACAGACCTGAGAGGATCAACTACACCGGAATGGTCGACATCACGAAGTTTGCTGAAGAATTTATCACGAGAACCGGTGAAGCCGGCACCATTGAATTTCAACCTGTTTCAGGCCAGGCAACGTTTTTTTCAGATCTGAATTACTACATCAGGCAGATCGGGCACCTGTTTGACATGCCGTGGCAGGATTTTCCGTGATCTAGAAGTCCGGCAGCGGCTCCTCTGTCATCACCTCCTTCAGGATCACCTCCATCTCTAAGCCGGCCTGACCCATCACCTGGCCGATGGTGCCTCCCATGAACATCGATAGCATGGAAGAATTAAGTCGTGAAACATAGATCTTTCCGTCTGATTTCCGGTAAACGGATATGCGGCAGGGCATCAGGGCGGAGACAAATTTGGTGGGATCTTCCTTCATCAGCGCACCGGAAAATTGCGGCTTACACAGCTCAACCACCTTCACCTCCTGTACATCGATCTCATTCTTTCGCAGTGTCTCCTGCAGATCGTGGACAGTAGGTATCCCCCATCCGCTGCTCTCCGCTTTCTCCTGGATTTTCTGAAGGGTCTCGTCAAAGCCGAACAGGCTTTCAGATTCGAGGATTACATTGTTTATTTCCATATAAGGTCATTTGAAATTAGGAAATTAGGTCATTCGTAAATCGAAAATCGAATCATTCGTAGATTCCTTTGTCATAAGCCGACTCCCACACCTAATCTGAAAACCGGATTTGTATAGGGGGAATGGGGGCTATCGTTCAGGTTGACCATGATCAGAAAGTCGATGAATACCCTGTTGCTGATCGGTTGGGTATAGCCACCACCCACAAATACACTGTGGATATCAATTAGCTCCTTTCCTTTCGAGTAGGTTTGTCGTGTATAATCATATACATCCTCATACCGGCCATTTGGATCCCGTTCGAAAGGGATCACATAATGGAGGTATTCGTATTCGGTATGGGCGAAGAAATTTCCGGCCCATCCGTCGAACAAGCTTCTCAAGTAATAGCGAAGATAGATACGGCCGCCGAAAGTGTTGGATGTGTAACTTACATACTCCTTGTCTATGGTGTCCCAAAAGTAATCGCTGAACCTGAAGTACTGGTAGATAAATCCCACTCCAATATAGAGTTGATCCACGGTACGGATCCGGGCTTCCGGGGAGATGTTAAAGCCTGTGACGGTTCCGAACTGAAATCCGATGTTGCCTCCGACAGCTATCCGGCGCCAGAAGTTATCCGGTCGTTGGATCCTGGTTTTCATTACTGCCTTTTTAACCGGCTGCATGGTATCGGATCCAACGGTAGCCATAGGGATTATGGTGATGGAGTCTGGATCCTGGCTTAGGCCTGTCCACGAAAGAGAAAGGATGAAGAGTAACATGAGAGAGTGGCGAAGCATCGTTATAAAAGTGAGTTCAATATCCGTACAAATGTAACCAGATTTGAGATTTCTCGTATACGGATCCGGAAATATTTTCTGAATTGGATCTCATTCCCAACAGGATAGGTTGATTCAAAAAATATTTTTTCCCTATTATATTGCCGGATCACTTAATTTTCGTATGCTTGCACTCCGATTTACACACCGAGTGTATCGTTCTTTGGAAGACTGCAAGACAATCAGGCGATTACAAAATAATTGTAAGAGTGGGGAGGCATGGCAAAGAATTTTTCCGGATGATTATGAGGAAATATTTTGCAGAGTGAAAAAATAGTTGTATTTTTGCAGTCCGATTTTAACAAATTCTTTCCGGCCGAGATGCCGGATTGAGATAACGTTCTTTGAAAGTCTGAAGTAAAGAAGAGTAGCAAATATCCCAGAAATTTTCTGTAATTTCTTTGGAATAATTAACCTGAGAAGATCAATTTTCCTTTTACTATGGAGAGTTTGATCCTGGCTCAGGATTAACGCTAGCGGCAGGCCTAATACATGCAAGTCGAACGGCAGCACGGGTAGCAATACCTGGTGGCGAGTGGCGCACGGGTGCGTAACGCGTTTGCAACCTACCTTTGACTGGGGAATAGCCCCGAGAAATCGGGATTAATACCCCATAATATTATAGTATGGCATCATATTATAATTAAAGCTCCGGCGGTCTTAGATGGGCATGCGTGACATTAGCTTGTTGGTGAGGTAACGGCTCACCAAGGCTACGATGTCTAGGGGTTCTGAGAGGATTTTCCCCCACACTGGTACTGAGACACGGACCAGACTCCTACGGGAGGCAGCAGTAAGGAATATTGGGCAATGGACGCAAGTCTGACCCAGCCATGCCGCGTGCAGGATGACAGCCCTACGGGTTGTAAACTGCTTTTATACGGGAAAAATTCCCTGGTCGTGTACCAGGGTTGATGGTACCGTAAGAATAAGCATCGGCTAACTCCGTGCCAGCAGCCGCGGTAATACGGAGGATGCAAGCGTTATCCGGATTTATTGGGTTTAAAGGGTGCGCAGGCGGAATGATAAGTCAGTGGTGAAATCCTACGGCTCAACTGTAGAACTGCCATTGATACTGTTGTTCTTGAGTACATTTGTAGTGGGCGGAATGTGTCATGTAGCGGTGAAATGCTTAGAGATGACACAGAACACCGATCGCGAAGGCAGCTCACTAAACTGTAACTGACGCTCAGGCACGAAAGCGTGGGGATCAAACAGGATTAGATACCCTGGTAGTCCACGCTGTAAACGATGATCACTCGATGTTGGCGATACACTGTCAGCGTCTAAGCGAAAGCATTAAGTGATCCACCTGGGGAGTACGGCCGCAAGGTTGAAACTCAAAGGAATTGACGGGGGCCCGCACAAGCGGAGGAGCATGTGGTTTAATTCGATGATACGCGAGGAACCTTACCTGGGCTAGAACGCAAGACGACCTCCCGAGAAATCGGGATTCCCTCACGGGTGGCTTGCGAGGTGCTGCATGGTTGTCGTCAGCTCGTGCCGTGAGGTGTCGGGTTAAGTCCCATAACGAGCGCAACCCCTATCATTAGTTGCCATCAGGTCATGCTGGGGACTCTAGTGAAACTGCCTACGCAAGTAGAGAGGAAGGTGGGGATGACGTCAAATCAGCACGGCCCTTATGTCCAGGGCTACACACGTGCTACAATGGTCGGTACAGTGGGTTGCTACCTGGTGACAGGATGCTAATCTCCAAAACCGGTCTCAGTTCGGATCGAAGTCTGCAACTCGACTTCGTGAAGTTGGATTCGCTAGTAATCGTACATCAGCAATGGTACGGTGAATACGTTCCCGGGCCTTGTACACACCGCCCGTCAAGCCATGGAAGCTGGGGGTACCTGAAGTTCGTGACCGCAAGGAGCGACCTAGGGTAAAACTAGTGACTGGGGCTAAGTCGTAACAAGGTAGCCGTACCGGAAGGTGCGGCTGGAATACCTCCTTTCTAGAGTTGGTTAATTATTAGTCCGCCAGCTGGCGGATTGATATTTGTTACTCTCTCTTTTCTTCTATTCCCAAACGAGCTCAGGGTTATGCTGCCTATGAGCGACAGGTCATTTAGTCCCGTAGCTCAGTTGGTTAGAGCACTACACTGATAATGTAGGGGTCCGCAGTTCAAATCTGCGCGGGACTACATATCTATCGATTGGGGAATTAGCTCAGCTGGCCAGAGCACTAGCTTTGCAAGCTAGGGGTCAAGGGTTCGACTCCCTTATTCTCCACGATGTGGGGTGACTGACAGAGCAACCGTGTATGTTTTCTTCATCCGTTTGCCGCCCGTCACAACAAACCACAAAAGTTCTTTGACATATTGAAAGAAAATACAACTGTTAATTAACAAATTAACACTGTATCCTAATAAATGAGACGCGATAAATCGCGGCTGTACAGCCGCAAATTTATTGCGGCTCAAATCACAAGAGCAAGTAAAGAAAGTAAGTAAGAGCGTATGGCGGATGCCTTGGCTCTCAGAGGCGATGAAGGACGTGATAAGCTGCGATAAGCTTCGGGGAGGTGCAAATAACCTTCGATCCGGAGATGTCCGAATGGGGTAACCCATCACGCTGAAGGCGTGATATTCCCGAGTGATCGGGAAAGCGAACCTGGTGAACTGAAACATCTTAGTAGCCAGAGGAATAGAAAACAATAGTGATTCCCTAAGTAGTGGCGAGCGAACAGGGACCAGCCCAAACCACGATTGTTACGGCAAACGTGGGGTTGTAGGACTGCAATGTGGACTGTAAATTTGTAGTGGAATACTTCTGGAAAGTTGAACCATAGGAGGTGATAGTCCTGTACACGAAACAAATTTACTACCTAGCAGTATCCTGAGTACCGCGGGACCGGAGAAATCCTGCGGGAATCTGCCAGCACCATCTGGTAAGGCTAAATATTTCTGAGAGACCGATAGCGAACAAGTACCGTGAGGGAAAGGTGAAAAGTACTTCGAACAGAAGAGTGAAATAGAACCTGAAACCGTACGCTTACAATCGGTCGGAGTCCGCCAGCTGGCGGATGACGGCGTGCCTTTTGCATAATGAGCCTACGAGTTACTCCTCTCTGGCAAGGTTAAACCCGTTGACGGGTGGAGCCGAAGCGAAAGCAAGTCTGAATAGGGCGATTCAGTCAGAGGGGGTAGACGCGAAACTTTGTGATCTACCCATGGTCAGGTTGAAGCGACGGTAAAACGTCGTGGAGGACCGAACTAGTAAACGTTGAAAAGTTTTTAGATGAACTGTGGGTAGGGGTGAAAGGCTAATCAAACTGAGAGATAGCTCGTACTCCCCGAAATGCCTTTAGGGGCAGCCTCGGAGTGAGTGTCATAGAGGTAGAGCTACTGATAGGACTAGGGGGCTTCACCGCCTACCAAATCCTGACAAACTCCGAATGCTATGACATATATCCGGGAGTGAGGCATAGGGTGCTAAGGTCCTATGCCGAGAGGGAAAGAACCCAGACCATCAGCTAAGGTCCCCAAATATATGCTAAGTTGATCTAACGAAGTCTGATTGCACTGACAGCTAGGATGTTGGCTTGGAAGCAGCCATTCATTCAAAGAGTGCGTAACAGCTCACTAGTCGAGCGATCGGGCGTGGATGATAATCGGGCATTAAGCATATTACCGAAGCTATGGATTATCCGCCTCTGGCGGATAATCGTAGGGGAGCATTCCAGTTGCAGCGAAGGTGTACCGGAAGGTATTCTGGAGCGGCTGGAAAAGAAAATGTAGGCATAAGTAACGATAATGCAGGTGAGAAACCTGCACACCGAAAGACTAAGGTTTCCTGATCAACGCTAATCGGATCAGGGTTAGTCGGGCCCTAAGGTTAATCCGAAAGGAGATACCGATGGACAATAGGTTAATATTCCTATACTGGCTTATACTGCAATGGGGTGACGAAGGAGTGACAGGTCTGCGTACTGACGGAATAGTACGTTGAAGGGTGTAGGTATACGTTCGATAGGCAAATCCGTCGAATGTGCTGAAACCCGATAGTACCGTGAGTTTTCGGACAAGCGGATAATGACCGTAATCAGACTTCCAAGAAAAACCTCTAAGCTTCAGGTATAAGCTATCCGTACCGTAAACCGACACAGGTAGTCGAGGAGAGTATCCAAAGGTGCTCGAGTGAATCATGGCTAAGGAACTAGGCAAATTAGTCCTGTAACTTCGGAATAAAGGACCCCCGCCCTAGGCGGGGCGCAGAGAAATGGCCCAGGCGACTGTTTATCAAAAACACATGGCTTTGCTAAATTTAATGATGACGTATAAGGCCTGACACCTGCCCGGTGCTGGAAGGTTAAGAGGAGGGCTTAGTGTTACCATCCCGGTGATACGAAGGTCTGAATTGAAGCCCCAGTAAACGGCGGCCGTAACTATAACGGTCCTAAGGTAGCGAAATTCCTTGTCGGGTAAGTTCCGACCTGCACGAATGGTGTAACGATCTGGGCACTGTCTCAGCCATGAGCTCGGTGAAATTGTAGTTCCGGTGAAGATG
>JADHVQ010000082.1 GCA_016783905.1 Bacteroidales bacterium
CCGGTGAACCTGCCTAATTTCTCCTGCCAGTGATAGTACTCGCCGTCTTTGTAGAAATATTCCCGCATCAGGGTTGCTGTTTCAGGCTTGAAGAGATAGTCGGGTCCCAGCCTCTTCTCCAGTTCGTGGTGTATCTGCCACTGGATCACTTCAGCAAAGAGGTAGTTGTGGTTGTAAATGGGATAGGAAATATACATGGAGTTGGCGATGGCGTGGGGACGGGAGGAGGGTTTGTCGACCAGCAAATAGTGCTTCAGGAGCTTTGTTCGGAGAGAGTCTACATCCAGCTCGGGATTGTTGAAAATCTCCAGTTCCAGCCATATGTTGTAAAGCCAGAACCGAATGTTGACCGGGGAGTACTTCTTACAGGTTTTTACCTTTTCGGCAATCTCTTCGTCGGTGAGATCGGTATACTTTTTCATCCACTCCGGATTCTGCAGGATGCCGGCAACCCATTCAGCCAGTCCTTCAGCCATGATCGGGCTGGTACCTCCGGCCATCCACTCATAGCCCTTTAGTACTGGGGACGGGATCTCAGTATAGACACAGGCCAGCCCATGTCCCACTTCATGAAAGATGGTTGATAATCCTACGTTAGGATTTACTACCAGTTTGAAGTTATCGGGAATGCGTACGGCAATTCCCTGTCCCCCCATGGGCGGCGGTAGCATCATCTCCTGCTGCAGGATGGGCAACTCTTCGTACTTCATCCCCAAGCCGTTCAGGGTGGAGGAGAGAATCTCCTGGCGCTCTTCCTTCGAGGGCTCCGGCGGCCCGCACTGGAAATAGTTAAAATAGATCCGGAACACATCCTGGATTCCCACCTCATCTATATCATTCTTCTCCTTCATCTCCTTCATCTCCTCCACCATCGCTCTGTAGGATTGAATGGTAAGGGTATCCATCACATCCAGCCAGTATTGAAGCGCTTCCGGCTGAATCCCGGTCACCAGCAACACCATGTCGATATACCCCGGGAAACCAAGTGCCTGGGCCCAGGCCTTCCGTTTGGAAAGCAGCTCAATTGCCATCTCCTCCAATTCGCCAGAAGAGGGTTTTCCCTTTACGGTATCCGGCGCAACCAGCCACTTCTCCAGCTCCGACTGCAGCTCGCGGATCTCCGGGATATTGTTCACCATTGATGCCGCCAGGATGTTGTGCCACTGGATCATGCGCCGGATCACCAGGGTATCGGCGATCTCCCCCTGCTTCGGCATCCAGTAGCGGAAAATGGACTCCATGCTGTCTTTCTCCACAAAGGTCTTCGCTTTCAGATCCTCCAATTGGCCGGCATCCTCCAAAACACCCGAATAATAATCGTAGTAGGCATCCCCCAGCGCTACTGAATAGTCTTCAAAGAGGATTTCCTGGCGATCCAGAAAGTTTCGCACCTGATCCATATTCGTATACCACTCCTGCTGTTGAGCCTGAACAAAGCAGGACAAGCCGGAAAGAATGGTCAGGACAAAAAGAAATTTTCTCATGGGATGTAAGAGTTTTGTGTTCAACTCCTGCAAATATGCAGATAAAAATTATTATAGCTTCTGCCGAAACATGTGCTTGTTATCCCCTTCTCCGGGAATGTCGTAGAGGTAAAAAAGGAAATTATTGTGCACCTTCACCTTCTGCGGATACATGTGTATGGCCGTGATGATGCGTTTCAGGTCTCCGGTATTGAGGTCGATGCGATAGAGGGTCATCTTTCCGTTTTTCAGAAAAGAGGTGAAGGCTTTTTTATCGATATCATCGATGTAGATCTCCGTGGTCCAGCGGCCATCCTGAATATCCTCAACCTGCAATTTCAGTTTGGAGGTAAATTCCCCGTTCAGGGTGTAGATCTCCAGGGTATGATCTGCGGTATTGAAAACGCACAAATTATCGTCAATCTTATGCAGGGTGGAGGTGTTGGGCTTATACAACACCTTCTTCACCCAGTTCCACTGCTGGAAAGCTTCACGTCCCTCAGGAATCCCCGACATCATCATCAAGGCATTGTCGTCACTGTTCCGGCGAAGCATCTTCATCTTCTCTTCGTCATTGGCATTGGTCAGATGGGTGCGTTGACTGGTTTTCCTGTTGATGTGGTAAAATTCCACCCCCAGCTGGTTCTGGCTTGCTTTCCTGAAAAAGAGGAGATCCCCGGAAGAGGCTACACAGTCGGAAAGGGTTTTCCGGAACCGGTCAATCTCTGCCGGGTAGATGAGCCGCAATACCGAAGAGTCGCGGAACACCTGGTAAGCGGTATCATGGCTCAATACATGGATGTTGCCCAGGCAGTCGCGGAACAACTCAACCGGTCGGAATGGAAGAGAGCCGGAGCAGGATGTCGTATCGCCCGATACCGACATGCAAAGTAACTCCGCCTCGGCAAGCCGGAAGCGATAGATCAGAATATAGACCCGGTTGCTGTCGACCGCATAATCGAGAACGGCATACTGGGCATCCCTGAAAAATAGTTGCGGTTCATTAACGGCAGTAATTTCAACCTCCCTGAGCATCCTGGCCTCCTGCTGCAGCATCACCGTGATGGATGCCGACGTATTATCCAGCCATATCCGCTGGGTGGTATAGCCAAGGTGGCTTACGCTCATGTATACCGGGATAGTATCGATGAAAAAGGAGAACTCTCCTTTGCTGTTGGTACTATTCCCCAGGTCGGTTCCGCTGAAGGTGATGTTGGCAGAGGAGATCGGGAAGCGGGTATCCCGGTCAATCACCTTCCCATAGAAGTAGTAGTTCTGCCCCTGGGCGAAAGAGACGCTTCCAGGGAATAGGAGAATAAGGATCAGGATCACGATTGCGCTGTTCCGGTGAACCGCTTGCTTTGTTGAGGTCAAAAAGAGATTTTTCCTAAAAATATGAAATTTATCGTTGTCGTCTATGGATTATCGTCCTGAAAATCCAGCGGACCAGTAAAAACAAAGGGAACAGGATCACGAACACAACGAAAAGCCACCTGAGAAAGATCAGGAAATCAAATGGCAATGGGATAAACGCAGTCTCCGGAGGGGCCTCTCTGGCTTCCACCATAGTTTGAAGCCACTGTGATTCGGCTTTAGCCAGCGGAGTTTGAAAAACCTGGCCAAAAGTCCGGTCGGGAGCCAGGTTCCAGTGAAGCCTGGACCCATACTCACGCAATTTTTCTATGCCATAGCGATCGACCAGGTAGCGTGCGAAAAGACAGACCTGGCCATATCCTTTCGGGGCCATCTTTCCATCTTCCATCCGCACCATCGTCTGCCAGTTCCAGGGGTGTTCCAGTGAAGTGACAGTGACCAGGGTCGGTTGCTTCTGCAGGTAATTCCCCAGGTTATTTGCGGGAATGGAATAATCCTGGAGCATGGTGGCACATCCCTCTTCAAACCATTTCGGATAGAAGAGTATGGAGGGGAGATAACCATGTTTCCGGGTGATATACAGGTGGTACATCTCATGAATGATGGCAGAGTATTGAGACATATTTCCTGTAATCAGGGCTTCATTCAGAACGATCCTCCCCATGATAGCTGATCCCATGGCTTTATTCCAGGTGAGATGAAAATATTGACGTGGGGATTCGCAGAAGAAGATGGTAACCCCGCTGCTGAACTCATCGGTAGTCGTATCTCCGGAGAATTGCCTGATGGAATCCTGGGTAATGGAGGCCAGCCAGAGGATATCCAGCGCCTTCTCAATCCGGTCACCATAAAAATAGACGGTATTTTTATTGTCGGAAACACTGGAATATGAGATCAGGAGAGAAGGGAACAATATGCGTCCAGGCCCGGCAAAGAAAAAGTAGATAAGAATCCAGATGAAGAGGATTACAATGATCCTGAGTGTCCAGGGATTGGTTCGCTTTTTTTTCGTCTCCTTTTTGCTTTTGTGAATGGGATCTGCCATACATGCATGAAACAGCCGTAAAAATAACCTCTTCAGACTAGCAGAACAAAAGATATCGATGATCGAACACAATCCATCGATAAGCAGCGGAGTTACCTCTCCAGCTTTACCAGGTTTTCAAAGAGCTTCTTCTCTTTCTCAATCTTATCGGCATTTCCATATACGCAATAAGCCTTCTGGTCCAGGATATCCTGCATCATCTTTGCAAAACCTTGAATATCGCCAACCGTGGTCGCCAATACGGCATCACGGTCTTCCTGGAGATCTTCCTGCGCGGTGTTGGAAAAATGGTAGTTCACGGCACGTTCTCCGCGTTGAGATGGGGTTAACGGTGTATCCAAACCGGCAATGGTTCCAATGATGTACCGGGTCATTGCTTTTTCATCGCCTTCGAAGTTGGTCAGGTAATCCGGAATTCCGGCATAATTCTCCAGGGTCTCCTTCAGGTTCGGATCACGATAGGAGTTAAAGGTTGTCATCCCGAAGGGAGTAATGATACACCAGCCCCCGTAGGCTCCACCCATTACACGGATTTTTGTCTGCAGGTAATCTGTGGAAAGGATCTGGTTCAGCACCCTCATCTTACCATCCCACGAATAGCCGAGGTCTTTGAAATCAGCTCCTTCAACAACATATTGTACCTTGGATGGCGTCAGCAGGCCTTCATTCTTTTTTACCGGTTGAAGAGCCCACTCCTTTATCGTGACCTGTTCATCCGGCAGAGTGGCCACAAACGCTATCAGCCCATCGGTAAAGATCTTCAACTGCTCCTTGTCACAGGTAGTGGCAGCGATCAGGTTTTGTTTGTTAAAGAGAAGTGTGGCTACTTTTGACAGTGTTTCACATACCTCTTCGGGATTCTCCCCGAATTTCCTGGTCAGATCAGTCACAAACCAGTAATAATCCAATCCTCCGGTCTCTTCCCGGAAAAGTCCACGGTTGGAGACATACGATGCCTGACGCCTGGAAGCATAGCGATACCCGTTCCGCTTCACGTCGGCATCCAGCTGGGCCTGATGTTTATCCAATACGGTCTTCAACCGTTCCGTATCGCAATAAAGGGTCTTGTTCAGGATCTCCCCGGTCAGTTCAAACATCTTCTCCACCTTATCACCCATCGCTTTGGATGTCACCTCAAATTTCGGGATCAGTTTGCTGTCGTCCTGATCCTCCAGGTAGGAAGGTAACGAAACGTTGAACATACCCGTGTTGATGTTGAGCGCTTTGTTCAGGTCGCCATATGTGTAGTTTTCGGTATTGAGCAAACTGAGTACATTGGAGAGAAGGGATGCATACGGGATCATCTCGCGGGGCAGCACCTGGAGATCAAACATCAGGTTCATGTACACTACGTTGTTGGTGAACTGATCACAATACAAAACAGGCACTCCGGTAACCTCCATCTCTTCCACACCAAACCACTCTGCTTTGGGATTGATGTCTGAGAGCTCAAGCAATGGAATGGTAGCCAGCGCTTCCGGAGTATCCTCCCGCTCCTGGTAGGCAATCAATTCATTTGTTTCCGCAATGAGCTCATCCATTTGCTCTTCGGTCAGTGAAGCTTTATACGCTTTCAATGCCTCCGCATCCTTCACCATGTTCTCCTTTTCCATGCCCGGCTTCGGTTCCAGAGTAAGTTCGAGGGAGTGGCGATTGTTGAGGAAATAGTTCGTGATCACCGATTCCAGGTAATTCTCTTTGATCCCTTTCTTCAATGCGGCCAACGGTTTCTCCCATTCGAGGGTCAGGAAAGGATCATCGGCAAAAAACCAGCCGGAGAGAGATTGGAATCCATATATCAGCCCTTTCTGGGCGTTATCCCCCTCCCGCAATTGAAACTCGATCCGGTTCAGCACACCGGCCACCTCTTCCCTGTCTACCCCCTCTTCAGCAACTTTCTGAAGGGTCTTCTCAATGACCTCCATGAACTTTTCACTGTTGCCGGGATTGGCATTGGTCACGATGATCTGGACCACATTCTGGTTGTAAGCGTCGGAAGAGGCAGATACATCCTGCCCGATCCCTGCTTCCTGCAGGGCCAGCCGAATGGGCGCCGACTCCTGGTTGACCAGCACATCACATAAGATATCCAGGCCCCATGCAAGTTTCTGGTCCGTGTTATGTCCGGCAACAAAACTATAGGTAAGATAGGTCTGATCTTCCGTTTTGGCCCCTTCCAACACAGGATAAAAGGCTGTTACCACCTTCATCGACTCAAAGGGAGCCTGATCGGTGATGGTTACCGGGTTATTTCCTCTTTCGTAGTTGGCCAGGTAAGCGGAATCGATGAATGCAAGTTCCTTTTCCAGGTCGGCATCGCCGTATAGTACAATGTAGCTGTTATCGGGATGGTAATAGCGTTTATGATAATTCAGAAATGCCTCTTCCGTGAGTGTGGGTACAGCCGACGGAAGACCACCCGATTCAAAACCGTATGGGTTATCCGGGAAAAGATTTTTATAGACCTCATAATTCAAAACCCGGGTGGGACTCGAAAATGAGCCTTTCATCTCATTGTATACCACCCCTTTGTATACAACGGGCTCGCCTTCATCAGTCAGCTCATAGTGCCATCCCTCCTGTTTCAGGATCCGGGGATCGTCGTAGATCAGCGGGTTAAAAACGGCATCCAGGTAAACGTGCATCAGGTTGAAGTAGTCCTTGTCGTTCATGCTGGCCACCGGGTACATGGTCATATCCTTGCCGGTGAAGGCGTTGATGAATGTATTCAGCGATCCTTTGGATAACACGTCAAAGGGACTCTTCACAGGAAAATTCTTCGATCCGTTCAGCACCGAGTGTTCCATGATGTGGGGGGTGCCTGCATCAGAATCGGGAAACGTTTTGAAAGCGATTCCGAACGTCTTGTTCGGGTCGTCCGAGGCAATTTTCAGCAGGTGAGCTCCGCTCTTTGTATGTTCGTAGAGGTAACAGTCGGCATTCAGCTCCTTGACAAAGCGTTTTTCAATCAGTTTAAATCCGTGCATGTCGTGCTTTTTACATCCCGTGATGACAAGAGCCGACAAAATTACACAAACAAACAGAGAAACAGCCGTGCCTGACCATTTCAGTGATCGGGTGATGTTCTTCATAATCATATGCTTATTTATGCTCCAAACAGATCTGTTCTTAATTTATTGTTCAAATTTTTGGCCTTTTCCACAGCTTTATTAGCTATAGTTGCAGAATAAGTTGTTAAAAAAAATCTGCATAAATCTTTATCCTTTTTATAAAGGTTTAGAGCTATTTCTTCTATTACCGCCTGCATAGCATATTCATTTTTTTCATATTCTTCCCAAACTTCACGAACTTTACCAATATTTTTTTGGTAATTCATGTCTACCAAATTTTCAAGTGTGTTAAATATCCAATATGCTTTTTCAGGATTATAATCGTACGTGCCTGCAGGCGGATCAAAATGAAATTCAGCAGTTAAATTTTCATTCAAATCATATTGATAATAATATATTTCCGGTGTTTCTGTTATTCCCAGGTACCATGGTGTAAGAACATCGGAACATGAAGCGGCAGTCGTTCGCCAGTAAACACAACCAATTTCAGCTGGCAACCAGTTTCGTAACTGAAAAACAGCTGCCTCCTGATTATATTGACTGCAAATGCCTCCATCGCCCGAGCTTATCAAATCATGCGGTGAGCCTGATGTATACGCTTCGGTTTTGTCAAACTCTGTTCCTTCAAGATGATCGCTCAATATATCCCTCATATCTGAAACTGTCATTTTGCGATTTGCTCTAACTGAAAAAGGAAGGTTTTCTTTTACCGGTATCGGAATACTTTCTCCGGTTACCAGGCACTGGCCCCGCCATTGCCTTGAATCGCAACCATATTGAATATCAAACCAGCCTTTCCCGGGCTTATCGAAAGAGTTTTTATAATTGAACGGTTTGCCGCTGTCAGGATCGTACCATCCTCTTTTTATCGCATATTCAATTAAACCGGGCGATGCCAGGAAATTATTGGTGTCTTTCAAATTTACTTGACCGATTATATTAACATTTGCCAAAACGACTACATCATCATCAGGAACCCGTTGTGCCACCCAATGCTGCCCCCCTGCCATTGATACCACCCAGGCTTCATTGGGGTCGGCAATAACAAGGGTTACGCCCAGAAAATTACATCCGAAGCGTTTGATCAACTCCGCAACAATATGCACCCCTTCTTTGGCAGTTCTTGCCCTTCGTGCTACCTGGCGTCTTAACATATACCCGATACCGCCGTCAATTATGTCTCCCCGTTTTATTAATTCTTCCCGTGAATCTTCAATGGTTCGCGTACCATCGCTGGCACATGCAACTCCCCATTCATTGATATAGGAGTCACTGCCTCTCATGCCAAAATTCTCAGACCAGATAAATGAGAAACTTTCGCTTACTTCAGGATATGTGCCACCATTAGTGAGTTGAATCATTGCCCCGGGCTCATACTTTATCCTCGGCACTACCCTGAAATTCAGGAATCTGATGCCGGAATTCAACTCACTATGTGCAAATAAAACCGAGCCGTCGGCTGTTGCATTTTTGCCCGCTATCACTGCATAACAAGCGTAACCGGAGGAAGATGATATTGTTGCGAATAGTATTGTTATTACAACAAATATTGATACTTTCATGTGTTTATATCTATTACCGCCAAATACGGTCATCCTACTATAATAGAGGACATTATCAAATTTAACATTTACAAAAGTACCTAAAAACGATCTGTTTTCAATTAAAAGTTCTTTGAAATAAAATGAAGCTCCCCGCAGCAAGCTACGGGGTATCTCCTGGAATTATTTCTCATTCGCCCCAAGGGGCGGGGAATTTACCCGGAGAGATTAAAATAATGACGTAGTATAGAAATAAATGTTTATATTTGGCTATTAATTCTATACAACGACAGCCATGAAGAACGATACTGCAGTTAATACCCTGATTATCTATTTTATAGAGGATTTTCCAGTTCAAACCTTTGATGAATTAAAAATCAAATCCGGTTGCCAATCCAGGACTTTGCAGCGAAAAATCAAATCCGGCAACCTTTTGGCGTCATATAATAAAAACGCCAGATTCTATACAGTGCCAAATCTATGTCATTTCAATCATTACGGAATCTGGAATTTCGAGCAAATATTATTCTCCAAATACGGGAATCTGTTTGAAACCATTATTGCCTTGATAGACAAGAGTCTTGAAGGATATACCAGCAAGGAGCTCTCAATTATTATAGAGGTGAAAGCAGATGATGCCCTGCGTGTGTTGTGGCTAAAAGAACGGCTCCGCCGGCAAAAAACCGGAAGTAATAATGTGTACTTTTCCATACAGGAAGACCTTTTTATGCTGCAACTTTCAGCCAGGGAACAGCAATCCTCAAGTACGGTGCAGACTTTGGCGTTGCCGGATTATCAAAGAACAATTGCTGTATTGGTAGAGATTATCCTGCAAGATAGTATTGTTGCTGAAAAATTACAGCAAGGGGTGGTAAAGCGCAATGTTGAAATATCGATAGCCGGGATCCAGTCCGTAATAGAACACTATCAATTAAAAAAAAAGAGAAACAAATCATAGCCCTTGAATGCTTGTGTGGTTTACTCAAAGAAATCAATGATAACCATACCATGCACAACGTAATTGGCAACATACCGGGGTTGAATTTTTGTAACGATTTGAGCACATGCGAAGATTGTGGCACAACACTGATCGTGGAAAAAGTAAAAACAAGAATGGTTTATACAGTTGCTTATGGCAGTTTAAATGCACGGGAAACAATAAAAATGTGTCCTGATTGCAATGAGAAATATC
Source organism: Bacteroidales bacterium (assembly GCA_016783905.1). GTDB lineage: Bacteria > Bacteroidota > Bacteroidia > Bacteroidales > FEN-979 > QYOJ01. The sequence goes on from JADHVQ010000082.1 coordinate 9,687, forward strand.
GTTCCGGGCAATTGCCCCAAATCGTAAAAAGCGGCAGCAATTATTCGTATGATTGCATGGTGGAAGCAGGAAAATTGCGTTATATGGAAAAGCGGCAAATAATTGAAATACAGGATACTTTCAGGAATAAACATCATATATCGGTTTCAGCCACACAAATAAGACGAATGACTTATGGGTTTTTATACTATTTGGGAAGGTTGCATTATTCAAGCGCTGAAAAAATCAATGCAACTATTGAAAGGCAAGGCGGGTATATCCTATATGTTGATTCCACATGCGATGGACATGCGCCACATTTGTTAACCTGTCTTGATGGTATTTGCGGTTTTGTTTTGTATAGCCAAAAGATACAGAGTGAAAACTCAACCAGTTTGCAAACATCCTTTGAGAAAGTAAAAAAACTCTTTGGTACCCCTCTTTGTTGCGTACACGACATGGGACGAGGTATAATCAGTGCACTTGATATTGTTTTTGCAGGGGTCATCCATGTTATTTGCCACTTTCACTTACTTCGCGACATTGGGAAAGACCTCTTACAGGAACTTTACCGAAAAGTACAAAAAACGCTGTCAAACAAACAGATTTATGCCGAAATCCGGTATCAAACACAGGCATTGGAAAAAGCAGCAGGCGGAAAACAATTGGCGGAAAAATTATTTTATCAGGTAGCCGGGCAAGACAAGCTCACATCAGAAGAATTACTGCAAGGCATACTTTACGGATATTTGTTGACTTTGAAATCGCACGAGAACAAAGGTGAAGGGTATGGCTTCCCATTTGACCGTCCTAAAGTGCATTATTACAAACAAATATCTACGATTTACGATGAACTTGTGCAAATAGATACCCTGCCCAATTTTGATACCAAAGTTAAAAAAACAGTACGTTTTTATAAGGTCAAACAAGTCTTATACAATATAGTTAAAGATCAAGGTTTAAAATTGACAATCAAAGAATTAGATAAACAAATCGGTTACTTCGACCAATTGCGGGAAATTATGCGCATCGCTCTGCCGGAAAGCAAAAACGGATTAAACGACGAAGGTAAAATC
>JADHVQ010000016.1 GCA_016783905.1 Bacteroidales bacterium
CCGCACCGGACAAGGTCCGGGTGAACTTCCTCGCATAGGTAGCATCAATAGCCCACTCATTGGGTTTAACTTCTCCCAGTTCCTGGCCAACATCATTGGTAAACATAACAGCCCCCATGGAAAAGAACCTCAATGAGAGAGCAATAGCCTGCTTGTCTCCAAATCGTTTGAAACCGGCAATCGAAGATAAGCCGATATCATTTACAAGGCCTCGAAGCCAGGGAACATACCCGATACCAGCCCCGAAGTCCTTTTCAATAAATGCATATTTGGCCGGATTCCAGTACAATGAATAGGCATCAGGAGTGGTAGAAACACCAATATCTCCCATCCCTCCCGAACGGGCATCCGGAGCTATCATCAGAAACGGCACGGCCGTGGTTATCACGTTGGGTTGCTGTTCATCCTGACCAAAGGTATAATTGATCATAAAACATCCTGCCAAAATCAACGCCAATCTAAACTTCATCTGTCGCATTCCTATTAAAATTTAGTCTGAAAAAATGGTTAGCAAAAGTAACGAATTTAATTTTTTGATATTGCTTCTGATAAAAAAAATGGCACAAGCTTCTCTATCTTAGAATGATAACCTTTCCGGAAGTGTGCGCAAAACTCCCGTTGGCTCCCATGAATTTTACCCTATACGGATAGATCCCGCTGGATAGTTTCATCCCGTTCTGGTTCGTGCCATCCCAATATACCTGGACGGGTTGCCCGGTATTCTCTGTCACTGTCGTGTTGATCACCCGCACAGGCTGGCCGGTGACAGTATATACTTCAATGGCCACATCCATACTCCCATTCCCGGCCTCCGGTCTGAAGGTGAAGGTGGTTCCATCGATCAGCGGATTAGGAAAGGTATACACCGAGGTGACATGGATCACAGGATGTTCAAACACGTAAAAGTCGATCGTACTTTCTGAGGAATTATTGAACATATCCCACGCCCTGACGGTCAGGGTATGTCGTCCGATTGACAAACCAGCATATGGATAGAGGGCTGTCCCTTGTTGAAAATCATTCAATGCCGGCGTGTAATATGAGTTGAGAACCACCGCCTGCGACCAGTTGTCATCCATGGCGGCAATAATTTCATGACCGAGGCCAAGTCCTACATGATTGATACCGTCCTCATCAAAGAGATCAACCATCAGTAAGGGATTCCTATCCACCTGTCCACCTGAAATAAAGCTTCTGGAATTCAGATAGACAGAGATTTCAGGCCCTTCGTTGTCTGGAATCACGGAAGGATCCTTACCCCCAATTACTACATTGTCATCGTAACCGTTTCCATCAGAGGTTTCCGAACAGGCATAATAGCTGATCTTGCCAAAACCAAAATAGGGGGAGATCTCACGGGGAACGATGAAAGAGAAAGAGAAGGTTCCGTTTTCAATGGAAGCAGGACCGTCACTCAGTAGTTCGTTCTGAATCTGGAAATACTCCTTGTAACTCTTTGACTGGTTTGCCAGGGTCCGGTAGGTGACGGGTTTGTCGAATACCTTAGCTTCCAGTATTCCATTGAAACCAGTGGCTTTGTTCCCGGCCTGATCCAGTATCTCTCCCGAAACAGTGACCACCGCCAGGCCCAGCAGGGTATCCGGGGTCACACCAACCGGTTCTCCGTTAATAGCGGTAGTAACCACCCGGTATTCAGGGAAGGCGATTGGCTGGGCAGGATCTCCCAGCAGGACAAAGTTGCGGATGTTATTGTTATTGTTGTTGTTATTCTTTGAGATCCTTAACAAATCGCCCATCTTCATATAATTTCCATCCTCATCCCTGTTCATCAGATTGTGAAAGAAGGATGTATCCAGTTTGAAGTTAGCGGTGGCTAGTGCCAGACGGGTTGTAGTATAGATTGCTATAGCTCCTGCTTTGGGCTTTACGATCACCATCTCCCCGGCGCTGAACCGCTCGGGATTATCAAACCTGCTGAACTCACAGGTGGCGGTGATGAAGACCGGCAACTTGTCAGGGTTTGTCCAGCTTTCAATATCGGGGATCGTCAGCACCTTCTCCTCACTCCAGGCATCCTCTCCTCCATGCCCTGTGTAGTTGATGATGAGGTTACCGTTGTTCACAGCGTTGTTGATCGCTATGTTAACCGATGGATACCGGGGCCCTGAGGGTGTTTTGACCAGCTGATAGGCATCCAGGTAGATTTTATTTACATTATAGACAGGATATTTTGATGCTACGATGTCGCACAGTTCTTCTGCCTGATGCAAATGGAGGTTGGAGTCCTCGTCATCGGCAATGAAAGTCAAGGTGTTTCGCCAGGATGACTGGATGGTATCGTTCTTCTGTGCATAATGAATGATCTTGTCTACAATGGCTTCAGCCTGCTCCAGGTCGGAGACAGGAAAACGGCCCATTCCCAGCTCCAGGGCACCCACAGATCCCTGTCCGGAATTCTCTCCCATGATCCCAAAGTAATCATCTGTCACATACGTCGAAATAAACTTGAATGACTCATATGACTCGAAGGTGGGCACAAAATTGGTGTTATTGGGAATCCGGTCTTTGTAATCGTACGATCCATCGCCAAAAAGCAGGATGTACCTGGGTGTATCACTCTCTGTGGCACGCAAATACAACATCCTGACAAAGTCCCTGATGGCTGTCAGGTCCGGTTGCCCGGAGCTAAATTCCTGAAAGACCTGTTCCGTCTCGGCCACGATAACAGATATCTTCGTCTCATTGCGGTGAAATTCAGCCAGCCTCTCAGCCTGTTCCATAAAAAGCGGATGGGAAACAATGATAAGGGTAGCCGGATTGAGTCCATGAAGGTTTTGATTGGCAACGGGTCCGATGGGTGTCACCGGATAGTAACCGGAACCATCGAAGGCAATGAACTCTTTCAGTACCGGGGTTGGCAGAATAAAATCAAAAAATCCGGTGGTTGGATTCCACGTTCCCTGCATGGATCCGATAGCTCCGGGATCGGTCACATCCCATACAACCATATTCTCAGGCGATCCTGTAATCCTGAAGAGCGTGTTTTTATCCTCATGAATCGTATTGTGATCCCGGAATGAAAACTGGGGACCAACCCATTTCAGAAATCGCTGGGCGATCACCTCGATGTAGTTCAACCAGGCCAGAGAGCCAGGGGTTGGCAAATTGAACTCCAGCCTGATGGTTGTCAGCTCCTGTTTCAGTGTGGTAGCGCTCCCGCGCAATTTAGGCCGGGCATAGATACTGGTGGATTGTGGGTCGGAATAATCCATCGTGAACTGATCGATCAGGTCACCTTCATTGAAAATATACATGGTGCTCACCGTGGGAGCCCGTGCAACAGCGAATGTATTGATCCTGGTAGCCGTGGTGGTGATCACGTTGGGAAAATAAAACTGAAACTCCCACGCCGGCTTTGATTCATTGAACTCCTCCCCTACCCAGATCTTGCCTGAGCGGATCAGGTTTCGTTCGTCCAGCTCATGAAATGCATAATCGGTAAAGCGAATGGAAGTATAGCCGGGAGTTGTATCCAGGGAAGCCACAGGCTGAACCCGTTTCCCGGGGCCCAGATCAGTTGTGATGAAATAATAGGTGAAGTCGGAATAGAGATTCTTTTCATGAGTGAATGTCTTATCCATCGGATCAAACAGCCACACATCTGGGGACTCACCGTAAAAGATAAAGTAATCTCCCGGATCAAAGGATCCGTCATCCCCGTCGTAAACCACGATGGAGTTCTCCAGGAGGTCATCGATTCGTGGTTGGTCATTCGCCTCCGGAAGCATCCCTCCCCCGTTGCCGTAAACCCTGATATTTGCAGGAACAATCGAAGCGGGGTCCATCCCAAGCACAACCATGTCATCGTAGGTTACACGGTGAATACCTGTCTGTTGTACGGCAAGCTTGTGCCACGTTCCTGTTGCCAGCACCGATTCGTAGGTCAACATATTCCCTCCCCAACCTAAAAGGGGGATCAGAAGGATGATAACAGAGTAGATTCTCTTCATAGGTTCACTCTTTACCGGATCACTACAAGCTTTGCCGTTGCTGAATTCACAGATCCATCAGGAAGTCTTAGGATGGCACGATAAATATACGTACCGGTGCTTACTTTCCATCCTCCATCCGCTGTTCCGTCCCATGTCACCGGCTGTACCCGGTATCCGTGGATGAACTGTGTTGTGCGTATGGTCTTAAGCAATTTACCAAATATCGTGTAGATCTGGATCTCAATTTCCACATTCATATTCGTTTGATTGGTTTCAAACGAAATCGTTGTTTTATCCTGGAAAGGATTGGGGTAGTTGTAGAGATGGTCCATCACGAATTCTCCGGTGCCATATACCACAAAACTGATGACGGCTTCGGAAGAGTTATTGAATACATCCCACACCTTTAGCGTGATTGAATGCCTCCCTTCAGGAAGATTATAATAGGGATAACTGATCCAGCCGCTCTGGTAGGTGTTGAGGTCGGCGACATAGTAATCGTTGAGAATCTGCGGGTTTTTTGAATCCTCATCGAGAATGGCTGTAATGTCGTGACCGATGCCATTCCCTACCGTGTTGATACCCGATTCATCGGTGACATAAGCAAGCAACACCGGATTCTGGTTGGTGATCCCACCCGAAACAAACCCGATGGTATTCATATACAAGGTGATATCAGGACCCTGTTCGTCTTTGATAGCCAGGGGATTGAAGCCTCCAACAACCACCGAAGTGTCGAACCCGTTAGCATCTGTTTCTGCGCTTCGGGCATAGTAGCTTATTTTCCCGGTTCCGAATTTGTACGCGATGTCTTTAGGAATAATGAAGCTGAATGAGAACTGGCCATCGACAACCTGCACCTTTCCCTTGTATATCTGATTTTTCTGAACCAAAAACTCGATTGGAGGATCCCCGTCGTTGCCCAGTGTCATGATCTCCGAGGGCTTATCAAGGACCGTGGGAAGCACCAGACCATTAAAACCTGATGCCAGCGTCCCGTTTTCGTTTTGCACCTCTCCGGAAATTGTCACCTCCGAAAGAGCCATCAGGGTATCACTGGTGATGGCGGTGGTAACCACGTTGAGGTTCGGATAGGCCATCTTCAAAGCCGGGTCTCCCAGCAGGACAAATTTCCGTGTATTGGCTGAAGAGGAGGTGTTGTTTTTGGATGTAAGGATCAGGTCTCCCATCCGCAGGTACTCTCCGTTAACCTTATCAAAGGCAACATTGTAAAAATTCGTGGCCAGGGCAAAGTTGCTCCCGGCAAAGGTTGGCCGGGTGGTAGTGAAAAGAGCAATCCCCCCACCGTTCGGATTCAAAAACACCCACTCACCGGCAGAGACCCGTTCCGGATCATCGTACCGGCTGAATTCGCAGGTAGCAGTAATGAACACCGGCATGTTGCCGAAGTTGGTCCACGCCTTGATATCCGGCACCTCAAGTACCCGTTCATGAGCCCAGCCCAGCTCTCCGCCATGACCGGTGTAATTAATGATCAAGGCTCCTTTGTCAACACGCTTGTTGATGGCATCATTCACCTCCGGACAACGTTGTCCGCCCGGTGTGGATATCTGTTGGTAGGCATCCAGGTAGATCTTATCGATGTTGTAAACCGGGTGTTGTACAGAAACCATATCGGTAAGTTCCTCGACCTGGTTCAAATGGAGGTTTCCATCCCCATCATCGGCGATGAAGCAAACCACATTGCGCCAATCATTCTTCACCGAATCGCTCTCGGAGCAATAGTGCAGGATCTTATCTACCGCTTCGGTGGCTTCCTGAAGTGACATTACCGGCAGCCGGCCTACACCCAGATCGAGGCTCCCACCTGTCCCCTGGCCTTCTGTATCATCAAGCAGGGCAAAGTAGTCGTCCGTCACATAGGATCCAACCGGAACGAGGGATTCCGGGGATTGGTAGGCAAGAACAAAATTGGTATTGTTCTCCTTCCTGTTTTTGTAGTCGTAAGATGCATCTCCAAACAACAGGAGGTATTTGGGCTCTTCTCCCGATGGCGCCCGCTCATACAGCATCCGCATGAAGTCCCGGATGGCGGAAAGATCCTGCGCACCGGAGGAGAACTCATTGAAGATCGTTTGTGGGGTGGTGATCAGGACAGACATTCCGTTCTTCTCCTGGTGGAATTGCGCCAGCCGGTTTGCTTCCGGAACGAAAGCAGGATAAGCTACCATGATATAATCATACACAACTGCTCCGTGTAAATCCTGATTCTCCACCCGGCCTGCAAAATCAGGCCGCAGGAATCCGGAACCGTCAAAAGCCACAAACTCACGAAGGGTATCGGTTGGAAGACGGAATGAACACACCGTTCCGGTAATATTGGTCTGGATAAGCAGCACGCTGTCGGGGCGGGTCACATCCCACACCTGGACCTGTTGCCCCTGGGTGGTCAACCTGAACTCAGAGATGCGGTCTCTCCCGGCTGATTCGATTGAACGGAACAAAACCTGACTACCGCTTAGCTTCAGTTGTCTCATCACATTGATTTCCAGGTAATTCAAATACCCAACTGCCGCAGTACTTGGTTTATTATAGGTCAACTGAACATCAATGGTCGGCTTGGTGACCACGATGCTGCCCGTCTCCATTTTTTCACGGGCAAAGGTGTCCAGAAAATCTCCTGATACTTTGGGGATCGAAATATTTAGGAGCGATTGTCCGTTTACAGCAACGTTGAATCCACTGTTACCGGTTGTCGACCGGGCAGCTACCCGGGCAGTGATAAATGCAGGAGCGCTCTGATCCAGGTCGGGGAATGCAAAAGAGTAGTTTCGGCTGGCAGTGACATCAAAATATTCCACATCGAACCACTCCCGTCCTGATTGGATCAGGTTGATATCATCTTTTTCGTAGAAGGCATAGTCGTTGAACCGGGTAATGGTATGAGTGGGTGGAGTGGAGGTCCCGGATTCGTGAATCACCCGTTTGCCGTTGCCCCCGCCGAATGTAAGGAAGTAGTATGTATTGTCAGCATAGATATTCTTCCGGTGTCTGAATAATCCTTCGAGACTACTGTAATACCAGATATTCTGGGACTCTCCGTAGAACAGGATGTAGTCTCCCTGATTGAACTGGCCATCCTCTTCGCCAATCACCTGGATGGATAACTCACGAAGATCGTCAATCCGGGGAGCATTGTTGGCCTCCGGAAGCATGCCGCCACCGTTACCATATATCTTGATGGTCCGGGGATCAATCCCGGAAAGGTTAATCTCCGCATTGAGAAGATCATCATACGAGAGCAGATAAATCCCATTGGCGGAAGCTGAAAATTTATACCAGGATCCTGTTGCCAGCACAGAATGTTCGGCATACCCAGCCTGTGAAAAAGAGGCGGCGGCCGGGTTGGCTTCTGCGAAATAGCAGGTCAGTTTGAAAGAGACCACCTTCTCGATCATACCACTTTCAGGATTCCGCCTGAACGGCAGGAACGAGATCTCGGCAAAGGGGGCTTTCCGTTGTTTTACAATCCCGGCGATAGGCTCTATGGTGACGGGAATACTCATCACATCACCAATAGTAAGGATCTCAGGAGGAGTGAGAGGTTGATAGACCACAGAGTTGAAATGAACACGGTCGATCACTCCTTGGATGGCTGGAAGAGGACTCCTGTGAAAGAAAACAGGAAGCTTTCCTGTTGCATCTGTCATCGCAGATCCGTCGAAGGTCAACAGGGTCACCCACTCTCCGGGGGCAACCTCCACAATCTTCACTGGCTTCCATTGAAGTGTCTCCTGGATTGTTATGGGGGGGATGGAACCGGCTCCTGAAGTTTGTGCCCACGTTCCCATCACCAAACTCAAAACCAGGATACTGATCAGGTAGAGGGTTTTATATCTTGACATACACAAATAGGATCAAAAAGAGATAGATTAAAAACGGTTTATTTTTCGTAATATTGTGGTTCGAAAACAGCAGGCTATCTATTACTAAAACAACGAATGGCAAAAAAAGTTGTCTCAGTTCTGCTATTATTTTTCCTGCTTCCGGTAATCCCGCTTGTTGCCCAGGATCCGCAGTTCTCACAGTTCTATGCCAACCCGCTCTACCTGAACCCAGCCCTGGCAGGCGCCCCCATCTGCCCCAGGCTCATTGCCAACTACCGGAATCAGTGGCCATCCGTTGAAAAGGCTTTCATCACCTACAACGCCTCCTATGATCAATACGTGGATTTTCTTCATGGAGGGATTGGATTACTTTTTACAGCTGACAGGGCTGGAGGCGGGAATCTCAATACCACCATGATCAGCTTGATGTACGCCTACAAGTTCAACATCACCAGCCGGATCTATGCGAGTGCCGCTCTTCAGGCAACCTACTACCAGCGAAGGCTGGTTTGGGAGAACCTGCTGTTCGAGGATATGATTGATCCACAGAATGGTTTTGTATTGCCCACTTCCGAGAAGCAGCCCGGCCAGGATAGGGTGGGCGTTCCCGATTTCTCGGCCGGGGTATTTATCGGTTACGAAGATCTGGTATACGGCGGTGTATCTGTCTCTCACCTCACCCAGCCTGGAATTGGATTTTATTCAGATGCCTCTTCGCAACTTTACATGAAGATCACCGTTCACGCCGGGTCTGTGATCAACCTGAAAAAAGGGGGAAGCCTGGATGAGGACAAGGAGTTCTCTATCTCCCCCAACATCCTCTATCAGCAACAATTCAAATACCATCAACTCAATGTAGGTTTCTACCTTACCTTCGATCCTTTTGTTGGCGGATTATGGTTCCGCCATAATTTTGAAAACGCAGATGCGGTCATTCCCTTCCTCGGAGTACATTACAAGAACCTGCGTGTAGGGTACAGCTACGACATCACGATCAGCAACCTGAAAGGCGCTACGGGTGGGGCCCATGAGATCTCTGCCTCATGGCAGTTCCCCTGCATTGAAAAAAGAAGGCATATCCGGGCAATAAAGTGCCCCAGATTTTAGTTATATAACTAGAATCTTAAGAGAATTTACTATTTTTGCAGGCAATTTCATCATCCACCAATAAAATAGAACCAGATGAAAATCCAACAAATTCTTCAACTCAGCACCCTGATCGCGGTTATCCTGTTGGCCTCTTCCTGTAAGAAGGAGACCTCCAGTACGACCGGCTGGGCTTACAATGACCCCAAGAATGGCGGATTTGAAGTTCGGCCTTATCAGGGACAACAAACAGGTCCCGGATTGATTTTCATTGAAGGAGGTACCTACACCATGGGTTTAACCCAGGATGATGTGATGTATGAATGGAATAATCAGCCGCGCCGTGTTACTGTCGCCAGCTTCTACATGGATGAAACTGAAGTTCGGAACCTCGACTACATCGAATACCTTTACTGGCTCAACCGGGTTTACGCCACCGACTATCCGGGGGTATACCGGAAAGCGCTGCCCGATACCCTGGTGTGGCGTGACAAACTGGCCTACAACGAACCCCTGGTGGAGTATTATTTCCGTCACCCTGCATACCGCAATTATCCGGTGGTGGGAGTAACCTGGATTCAGGCCGGTGATTATGCTGCCTGGAGAACCAACAGGGTGAATGAGATGCTGCTGATCAAAAAAGGCATCCTCGCCATGGATCCGGCACAAAAGAATGAAAACAACTTCAATACGGAGGCCTATCTGGCCGGACAATACGAAGGACTGGTCGACAAGCCGATGCCCGATCTGAATCCAAACGGAACAGGATCCCGGAAAGTGAAGATGGAAGACGGCATTATGCTCCCCAAATACCGACTCCCGACAGAAGCCGAATGGGAATATGCTGCCCTGGGCCTTATTGGAAACACACTTTATGAGCGGGTCATTGAGAAGAAAAACTACCCCTGGAACGGTAATTACGTGCGTACAAGCGAGTCAAGGTACTACGGTAGTTTCTATGATAACTTCAAACGGGGAACCGGCGACTACATGGGTGTGGCCGGAAACCTGAACGACGGCGCCGATATCCCTGCTCCGTGCGGATCTTACTTTCCTAACGACTATGGCCTCTATAACATGGGGGGGAACGTTAGCGAATGGGTACTTGACGTATATCGTCCCCTCAACTCTTACTACGTGGCCGGCCTCAGGCCTTTCCGTGGCAATGTATACATGACGCCCGTAACGGATGAAGAGGGATTCCTCGCCGAAAAAGACAGCCTTGGACGTATAAAATACCGTCCGGTTACCAACGCTGAAGCCATGAACCGGAAAAATTACCGTACCGCTGATGTGATCAACTACCTGGACGGTGATTATGAGTCCCTGATCAATGAAGAGGATTGGACCAAAACACCCGATAGCCTCTCCACCGATCTCATGTACCAGTATGGAGTAACCTCGCTGATCACTGACAGAGCGCGGGTATTCAAAGGAGCCAGCTGGAAAGATCCGGCCTACTACCTGAGTCCCAGCACCCGCAGATTCCTCGACGAAGGAGAAGCCTCCGATGCCATTGGTTTCCGGTGTGCCATGACGCGTGTAGGCGGAGAGTATCCCCGGTAAACAAGAAGACATTTTATAATGAAAAAGGCTGTCGGAAAACCGATGGCCTTTTTTACTATTTTTACCTGCTGGTTCTTTCCATGTAGAGCATCATGTTCCCAGATATGACCGATAAACTGTATTCCCTGTATCAACAATTTCCTGTTGTTACAACCGACAGCCGTCAGGTTCCGCCCAGATCCATCTTTTTTGCCCTGAAAGGGGAAAATGTTGACGGAAACCAATATGCGGCGAAAGCGCTGGAACAGGGAGCTGCTATTGCCGTAGTGGATGATGCTGCCATCGTAAAAGATCGCCGGTATATTCAAGTACAAAATGTCCTTGAGAGTTTGCAGCAACTGGCCAAACATCACCGGAAGCAGCTGGATATCCCGGTGATCGGCATCACCGGAAGCAATGGAAAGACCACTACCAAAGAGCTGGCCCATGCCGTCCTCTCCAAACGATATCGGATTATCTCTACCACCGGGAACCTGAATAACCATATCGGGGTACCTCTCACACTGCTCTCCATCCGCCCCGAAACCGAAATCGCAGTGGTTGAAATGGGAGCCAATCATCCGGGGGAGATCGCTTTCCTTTGCGAACTGGCAAAGCCAACCCATGGACTGATTACCAACATTGGCCGGGCCCACCTGGAAGGATTTGGGGGATTTGAAGCTGTTGTCCGGGCCAAGACAGAACTCTTCACCTTCCTGAAAAATCATCAAAGAGAGGTCTTTATCAACGCGGCAGACCCATTGCTGATGGAATATGCAGCCGGTCTGGAGAAAATCACTTACGGTTTGACCCCGGATGCCGCTACTTCGGGGAAAATCATGCCTGATTCGGGGAAGCTGGCCGTGGATGTAACCTTCCCTGACGATCAAAAGCAGCTGATCCGGTCAGCACTTTTTGGCTCATTCAATGCTTTAAACCTGTTGACTGCTGCCTCCATCGGATTTTATTTTAACGTCCCGGTCAATGAAATAGCGAAAGCAATCGAAGAATATACTCCGGACAATAACCGCTCTCAATTTCATCAAACGTTATATAACCTATTGGTTCTGGATGCTTACAATGCCAATCCAAGTAGTATGGAGCCAGCCCTGCAGGATTTTAACAACGCTTTTCCGTCAGATAAGATCGTCATCCTCGGCGATATGCTTGAACTGGGGAGTGAAACGGAACCTGAACACCTCAGGATCCTTGAACTTCTAGACGATCTGAACATTCACCGTGTTTTCCTGGTAGGGCCCGTATTCTCGAAACTCAACTCCCGCCCCGAATGGATCTCTTTTGAAAACAGCCTGGAAGCCAAAGAGTGGTTCGCAGCAAACAAGATCGAACATGCCAACATCCTGCTCAAAGCCTCCCGCGGCATCCAGCTGGAAGAGATTATTGAATGTTTGTGAAAAGATACGGGATGCGGGATTTGGGATTTGGGATTTGAGATTTGGGATTTGGGATATTTAGGAATTATGGCAATAATGTGCAATAATGTGCAATAATGTGCAATATATAATCGGTCTCATGTCCGGCACCTCCCTCGATGGCCTCGACATCGCCTTCTGCCGATTCAAATCCTTTGAGGGTTCCTGGACATATGAGATCCTTCAGGCAGAAACAGTACCCTATTCCCGGGAATGGCAGATACGGTTAAGTAGCATGGATGGACGGTTAGCCGCTGACCTGGCTCAAACCGACTGCGACCTGGGTCACCTGATGGGAAAAATGACCAGGACCTTCATGGAAAAACACCGGATTACCGCTGATTTTATTGCCAGTCACGGGCAAACTGTCTTCCATCAACCACACTTGCGCTGGACCACCCAAATCGGTAAAGGAGCCGCCATCGCAGCTGAAACCGGCTTACCGGTGGTGTGTGATTTCCGGTCAACTGATGTGGCCCTGGGCGGACAGGGAGCGCCGGTGGTTCCCATTGGAGATCAGTTGTTGTTCTCTGATTACCAGTACTGCCTCAACCTGGGCGGGTTTGCCAACATCTCTTTCCACCGGGATGGAAAACGGGTAGCTTATGATATCTGTCCGGCCAACATGGTGCTCAACGAACTCGCCAATCAAACAGGAAAAGCTTACGATGATAAAGGCGATCTGGCAAGAAGCGGCTCCCTTTTACCCGACCTTCTGGAATCGTTGAACCAGCTACCTTTTTACCACCAACCCCCTCCAAAATCTCTCGGAAAGGAGTGGGTAGACCAGCATATCTATCCTATTTTAGATCTACCCACCCGAAACCCGAAACCCGAAACTCGTAACCTGCTTCATACCTGGTGCGAACACATTGCCATCCAGGTGGGAAACAATACGGGGACGGATCGAGTAAATAAATTACTCATTACAGGTGGCGGAGCGCTTAATCAATACCTGATGGAACGGATCCGACATTATGTAACAGCAGAGGTTGTAATTCCCGATCTCCAGACCATCCAGTTCAAAGAAGCGCTGATCTTCGCGTTCCTCGGTCTGCTCCGCTGGCGAAATGAGGTTAACGTACTCTCTACTGTCACAGGAGCAAAAAGAGATTCGATTGGCGGGGCGATTTATTTATAGTCAGATGACCCTTATCTGTAAGGTTGTATCAAAGGAATATTCCCTGATTTTCAAATCCTTCGTGTTCCTTTGAGCAGTACTTTGCGTTCCTTTGTGGTTCAATTTTCTTCTCTTGATATAACTTCCACAGGGATAGGGTCGTTAGTGAACTTTTAATATCTTTGTATAACCTTTTACCCCTTTACCCGATTAATGGTAAAACAATCATTATGACGGTAACAACTATTGATCTCTACAACATCTTGAAAAGCAAGATTGGAGAGAATGAAGCAAAAACCCTTGTTGAATTCGTGGAACTAAGGGTAGAGAAACAAATCGAGGAGCAAATGGAAGAAATTGCCGGAAAAAAAGACCTTTTTCAAGTCAAGTCGGAGTTGGAATTAAAAATCGAGAAGGTTCGTTCCGATTTGATCAAATGGATGTTCATCTTCTGGGTGGGACAGGTCAGTGTCACGGTTGCGTTGATTTTGCTTCTTACCCGATGAATTACAAGGAGACCCTGTCGTGGCTCTACAGCCATCTCCCCATGTACCAGCGGATCGGAGCAGCCGCGTACAAAGCAAACCTCGATAATACCATCGCCCTCTGCAACCTGCTGGGGAATCCACAGAATTCTTTCCGGTCTGTCCACGTGGCCGGTACAAACGGTAAAGGGAGTGTCTCTCATATGCTGGCTTCCATCCTTCAGGAGCATGGTCTCAAAACCGGGCTCTATACCTCTCCGCACCTGAAAGATTTCAGGGAGCGGATCCGGGTCAACGGGAGCATGATCCCGAAACGGAATGTCACACGTTTTATAAACAAGTACAGAGAAGCCTTTGAAGAGATCCGTCCCAGTTTTTTCGAAATGACTGTTGGCCTGGCCTTTGAGCACTTCCGTCAAGAGTCGGTTGACATCGCTGTAGTGGAGGTGGGAATGGGCGGACGGCTTGATTCCACCAACATCATCACCCCTCTTGTCTCGGTGATCACCAACATCAGCTTCGACCACATGCAATTCCTGGGCGACACCCTGGAGAAGATTGCCATAGAAAAAGCCGGTATCATCAAACCGGGCATCCCGGTAGTTATCGGAGAGACCCAACCGGAGCTGGAATCACTTTTCCGGAAACGTGCCCGGCAGGTCGGTTCGAAGATTGTTTTTGCAGATCAACTTCCGCGATACGAGATACGCGATGCGCGAAACGCGATCCAGGATCCAGCATCCAGCATCCAGGATCCACTTCATGGCCATTACCAGAAAAAAAACATCATTACCTCCCTTGGGGTGATCAACCTGTTGAACCAGACAGGATATAAGATCAGTAAAAAGAGCATCCACAAGGGCATCAGGAATGTAACAGAGAATACCGGGTTGCAGGGGCGCTGGCAGGTATTGAGCCAAACACCGCTGACCATCTGCGATATCGGCCACAACGAAGCCGGGATCCGGGAGGTAGTACAGCAACTAAGCAAAACACCGCACCAACAGCTGCATATGGTTTTCGGCCTGGTGAACGACAAAGAGATCAGCCACATCCTCCATCTCCTGCCCACAGAGGCAACCTGCTACTTCTGCAAAGCCGATATTCCCCGTGGACTGGATGCTAAGGAGTTACACATACAGGCGGAAAAGCAGGGATTGAAGGGAACCTTTTATAGATCGGTCCGGGAAGCCCTGACTGCCGCAAGAAATACAGCGACTCCTGATGATTTGATCTTCATCGGAGGGAGTACGTTTGTTGTAGCGGAGGCGCTTCCATGAAATGTGAGACGTGAAACGTAAGACGGCAATTTGTTCACCCGGTCACTTGCCCACTTGTCCGCTTGTCCGCTTGTCCGCTCGTCCGCTAGCCCGCTTTCTTCTCCGGAATCAGCAGTGAAAACAACACTGCCATCACAAACGCGAACACAAAACTGGCCAAACGTTCAGAAACACCGGTATCGGCTTCAAAGAGGTTTTTCCAGATGATGGTCCCGGTGGTTCCACAGATCAGGGAGGCAAAAACACCTGCCCGGGAGACTCTCTTCCAGAAAAGGATCAGTAACAATGCCGGACCGAAACTTGACCCAATTCCAGACCAGGCATAGGAAACCAGGCTATAAACAGTATCCGTTAACGTAAGGGCAAGAATAAAAGCTGCTGCCCCGATAGCCAGGGTCAAGAATTTATTCAGCCAAAGTTTATGGCGGTTATCCATCACTATCCGCTTAAGTTTCCCTACGATATCTTCTCCCATTGAAGCTGAAGAAACAGTGAGTTCTGTGGCTGCTGTGGACATCATCGCAGAGATCACCCCGGAGAGCAGGAAACCTGCCAGAATAGGATTTACAAGGGTCATGACCATAACAGGCAGAATTTTCTCCGCGTCAGAAGCCAGTTTTGACTCTTCATGACCCAGGTACCCGTGCTGAACAAATGCAATCCCGAAAAGACCAATGAGGATCGCACCGGCATATGCCAGCAGGGTCCAGGTGGTGGCTACCCACTTTGCCTTTCTTACATCCCGTTCATTTCGTATGGCCATCATCCTGGTAAGCAATTGAGGTTGGCCGGTGTACCCGAACGCCCAACTTAGTCCACTCAGGATAAATAATACCGCTGCCAGATCCGTTTTTCCCTCCGTCAGGGAAAGATAGACAGGGCCGGCATCCTCGATGCTCTGAATAATCTGAATGTTATACGATTCCGCAATAAAGAGAGCGATGATCGGAAAAAACACCAGCGTAAAAATCATCAGGATGGACTGAAAAACATCCGTGACAACCACAGCTATGAAACCACCCATCATGCAGTAGATGATGACCACAACCGAACCGATGATAATCCCCCACATCGGGTCCATCCCAAAGGTCTTTTGCAGCACCTTTCCCGATCCGCTAAACTGGGCTGCAATGTAGAAGAGGAAGAAAAAGACGACGATGAGGGCTGAAAGAATACTGATGTTCCGCTCTGCTCCAGGGAATTTCCGGGCAATCAGGCTCGATACCGTCATGGCCCCCGTTTTCTCAGTCTCCCTGCGTAACCGTTTTGCCATCACCTGCCAGATAAAGAGGATCCCGATGATGCACCCCAGGGCGACCCAAACTGAACCGATCCCTTCAGCATAGGCATGTCCGGTAAGTCCAAGCAACAGCCAGGCCGACTCGCCTGTCGCACGTTCCGATAAAGCCAGGGCAGTGCCCCCAAACTTTTTTCCGCCAATAACAAACTCTTCATTCGTCTTCGCTCCACGGGAATACCACCAGGCGATGCCCATGGTGGCTACGAGATAAAGGATAAAAACTACGATCATATGTCTATCCTCCTGAGATCAGGTGGATCACCTGGACGTCATCCCCCTCCTTGATCTCAGCCGAATCATAGTCCGACTTTTCGATCACCTTTCCGTTAATCTTAATAATCAGCATCTTAAATGTAAAATTCCTGACCTTCAGTAACTCTGAAACCGTAAGCCGATCGCCCTCCAACTCTTCAAGTCTGTTATTTAAAGTAATTTGCATTTCGTTTTCATTGCGTGGCCAATAGAACGCGGATTACACGGATGCCTTCGGCAACGCTGATTTACACTGATTTTATTATCCGCGAAAATCTGCTTCTTATCCGCGTCATCCGCGTGCCATAGTTAACAAAATCTCTACCACAACATTCGCCTGCATGTTCGCAACCATTCCAACCCGCGGCGCCAGTGGTGGCAGCTCATCGCTGATTTCCGAAACCTCATCGCCGCAAATATAGAGGTTATCCGATTTCCGGTAATGGATCAGGTCACTTTTTCCCCAGCCGGCCATGCCCAATCCGACAACCAATGGCTTGTCCGGAAACACCTTCAGCATGGTCTCAATCAACATCTCCTTCTGATCAGCCAGGTCAAAAGCTTCGACCAGCACATCGCATGAGCCGAAAATGGCCGGGATGTTCGAAGGATCCAGTTTCACGGCATGTAACACCACACGGGTCTCCGGACGGATCCGCTGAATCGTCTCCTGCAGAGCTACCGTCTTCTTTTGTCCGATCTGATCCCGGAAAAAATATTGACGGTTCAGGTTGCTCTCGCTAACGCTATCAAAATCGGAAATGACCAACTTTCCAATTCCCACCCTGGCAAGGGCAACGGCGCAATTGGAGCCGAGCCCACCGCATCCGGCAATGCCTACGGTTTTGGTGCTCAACAGCTTTTTAATCTGGTCATTAGTCATTGGTCATTAGTCATTCAATGTTTATGGAAATATTCACGATATTCACGATATTCACGATATTAAAGCCTCACCTCAAACAAAAATACAAAAAACCAAACAGCTCTCCTTTTTTTATAATTTTGCCTTTCCGAAACCAATAAAATAACCCTCCTATGAGCTTCGATGAATTCAAGAAGTCACACAAACTACTCAAGCAGTACAACTACACCTGGGCCCCTATTGATAAGGGTTACAACAACCGAACGGTCTATATCAATGTGGATGATTTGGAAGTCAAAGAGAAGCCGGTCAGCCAGGAGATGAAGGAGAAATTCATCGGAGGCAAAGGATTCGATCTTCGCCTGCTATGGGATGCTACAACTCCTGCAACCAAATGGGATGATCCGGAGAACGAGATCGTGATCTCGGGAGGCCCTTGTTGCGGTATTACCCAATACTCAGGCTCAGGGAAAGCGATCTGCTGTGCTATTAGCCCGCAGACTGACATCGTCATCGACTCCAACGTTGGTGGTTTTTTTGGCCCTTTCCTCAAATTCTGCGGATTTGATGCGCTGGAACTGCAGGGAAAATCCAATGAGGAGATCCTGATTGTGTTTGATGAACACCATGAGGTAATTGAGATCTACGAGGCCGGAGACCTTCCCTCTGATAGTCACGTGCTGGCGGAAGAGCTCCACGAGATGCTCGCCGATCCGGAAAACGAAAAGGACAAATACAATATATCGGTGGTCTCTTCGGGCACCGCAGCAGAACATTCCCTGATCGGGATGCTGAACTTCAGCTTCTACGATATCAAACGGAAGAAGGTCCGCCTGAAACAGGCCGGCAGGGGCGGAATCGGCACGGTGATGCGTGACAAAAAGATCAAAGCGCTTGTAGCCCATGTAAAAGGGATCGGCGGCAACAGAAATAACGTGGTTGACCTGGAACCGATCAAAGAGCGTGGCCGAACGTTCAACAAAGAGATGCGTGAACTGGATGACAAACAGTGTGAGATGCGCAAGAAAGGGACAGCCCACCTCACCAACATCATGAACGATTACGACCTCTTGCCAGTTCATAACTTCAAATTCGGAAGTCACCCCGAAGCAGATAAAATCCACGGAGATATATGGATGTCCTACTTCACACAGAATATCCCCGATGGCTGCTGGGTTGGTTGTAACATGGCCTGCTCCAAAGGGGTCGACAATTACCTGATCCGAACCGGGCCCTATGCCGGACAGCGGGTAATCGTCGACGGTCCCGAATATGAAACAACATCCTCTCTGGGTTCGATTGCCGGGATCTTCAATCCCGATTTTACCATCGAAGCCAATTTTTACTGCGACACATACGGGATCTGTACCATCACCTGGGGAACGATCCTGGGCTTTATCATGGATTGCTTCGGGAACGACATCCTGAATGAGGAGCGGACGGGTGGAATGAAACTCAATTTCGGAAATGCTGATACCGCCATGGAACTTTTGCATCAGGTTTCCCGTGGCGAAGGATTTGGATTAATTGCCGGTCAGGGAGTGAGGAAAATGAAGCAGATTTTTGCTGAAAAGGGCTGGGGTGATCCCCAATTTATGTTTGATATCGGGATGGAGAACAAAGGACTGGAATACTCCCAGTATGTTTCCAAAGAATCACTCGCCCAGCAGGGGGGCTATGCCATGACCAACAAAGGTCCGCAACACGATGAGGCATGGCTGATCTTCATGGATATGGTCAACAACCAGATTCCTACCTTTGAGAACAAAGCCGAGGCGCTGCATTACTTCCCGATGTTCCGGACCTGGTTTGGCCTGGCTGGATTCTGTAAACTTCCCTGGAATGATGTGGAACCCGAAAACAATGCCCAAACGGATGAACCGGCAAAGGTGCCCGAGCACGTTGACAATTATGTAACCATTTTTAATGCTGTTACCGGTGCGAATATCAACAAGCACGAAATCATCAGGCAATCAGAACGGGTCTATAATTTCCAGCGAATCTTCAACATCCGCAGGGGATACGGATTGCGGAAGCACGATGCCCAGCCCTACCGTGCAGCCGGGCCTGTTACCGTGGAAGAGTACGAATCAAGGGCGGAACGATACGACAAACAACTGAAAGAGATCCTTAAGTATGATCCCGAAGGAAAATCTACGGAAGAGAAGATGGCGGTGTTGAGAAAATACCGGGAAGAACAATACGAGAAGCTCCTTGATGCTGTTTATGAACGCCGGGGCTGGACCAAAAACGGCGTTCCGAAGATTGAGTTCCTCAAAGAGATCGGTATGGAGCTGCCGGAGCTAATCGAGGTGGTAGCGCCATTGCAGTAATTTCCATGAATTGCCATAGATTGCCATCATTCGTAAATCGTAAATCGTACTTCATACTTTTCAATAATGGATATGCATCATCTAACATATCGTTAATGTTCGTACCTTTGTTGGAAATTTAGGATCATGCAAACCAAATTCGAGTCGAAAATGGATGCCATCCGGTTACACTACAAAATGTGGATGGAAGATACTTCAGGAAAGGGCATCCTGGGCGACGGCAAGTGGCAGATGCTGAAGCTGATCGAAAAGAAAGGATCCCTGAAGGCAGCCTGCGACGAACTCGGTTACACCTACCGGCGTACCTGGGGCAACCTAAAAAAGATCGAGGATTTTTTTGGATTTTCTTTGCTGGAAAAACACCGTGGAGGAGCCGATGGCGGGAACACCCAGCTGACCCCGGAAGGGAAGCGACTGGTCGCCGCATTTGATCACTTTCACGCCCGGGTCGACAAGGTCATCCAGGATGGATTTGTTTCATTTTTGGACGAATTGCGGGATTGAAACAGAGGATTATGATTCCGTTTAAAGAGGCTCTCGATATTGTTCTCGGTGCTGCATCTCTTCCTGATGCAGAACCATGCTCCCTGATCTCTTCTCAAGGCCGGGTGCTGGCTCAGGATATCCGCTCCGATATCGACATGCCCCCATTCAACAAATCAGCGGTGGACGGATTCGCCTGCCGGATGGCGGATCTGGCCGTGGGGACGGGACATACCATAAGGCCGGGACATGCCCCGGCCCTACGGGTCATGGAAACAATCCCGGCAGGTAAGGTTCCCTCCCACCCTATCGGCCCGGGACAATGCGCCCGTATCATGACAGGCGCTATGGTTCCGGAAGGTGCTGATGCGGTTATCATGGTGGAGGATACCACCGAATTGCCGGATGGCACCATCCGTTTCGATAAAGAAAAGAGCGCTGCCAATATCTGTTACCAGGGGGAAGACATCCGCAAAAGAGATCTGGTGCTGACGAAAGGATTGTTGATCTCCCCTCCTGAAATAGCTGTTCTTGCTTCGGTTGGGGCAGTTTCACCAATGGTTTACAACCAACCGAAAGTGGCCGTGATCTCTACCGGCGACGAACTGGTGGATCCTGGTGAGATCCCGGGTCCGGCCAGGATCCGGAACTCAAACTCCTCCCAGCTGATTGGGCAGATTGAACAAATCCATCTCAAGGCGATGGATATGGGCATCTCCGGAGATATCGAAGAGGCTCTTTACCAGAAAATTAATGAAGGACTGGGAAGCTCAAATGTAGTCATTGTATCCGGCGGGATTTCCATGGGGGACTATGACTATGTCCCGGCCGTCATGCAAAAATCGGGCGTTGAGATCCTATTCAAAACCATCGCCATCCAACCCGGACGACCAACAGTATTCGGACGGAAAGGGGATAAATTCGTGTTCGGACTTCCCGGAAATCCTGTTTCATCGTTCGTCCTGTTTGAGTTGCTTGTCAAGCCATTTCTTTTCAAACTGATGGGTCATGACTACCATGCTCCCGAAACACCTCTTCCCATGGGGGAAACTTACATTCGAAAGAAATCGACACGGAGATCGATCCTGCCGGTTGCGATCAGGGAAAATCATGTATATCCACTGGATTATCATGGCTCCGCACACATTCATTCATACATCAATGCAGACGGGATGGTAGCCATTGAAGTGGGCGCCACCAAACTAAACAAAGGAGAAACCGTAGATGTTCGATGGGTATAACCGGAAGATCAACTACCTGCGGATCAGCATCACCGACCGGTGTAACCTGCGTTGCCTCTACTGCATGCCAGTGGAGGGGATCCGTTTGATTAACCATGATCAGATCATCCGATACGAAGAGATTGTGGAGGTGGTCAAGGAGGCGGTGGCGCTTGGCATTGACAAAGTGAGGATTACCGGGGGGGAACCCCTGGTGAGAAAAGGGGTGGAACAACTCGTGGCTATGATCTCTGGTATACCCGGCATCAGGGACTTCGGGTTGACCACCAACGGACAGCTGCTCTCCGCCTTCGCTCAAAAACTGGTCGACACCGGTCTGCACCGGATCAACATCAGCCTCGATACGGTTGACCCGGTCAGGTACAAGGAACTTACCAGAGGAGGAGACATCAACAAGGTTTTCCTGGGAATTGAAGCGGCAAAAAAAGCCGGATTGAAGCCTGTGAAGATCAATTGTGTTGTAGGGAACTCTTCGCTTGAAAAGAACGCGCTGGAGGTGAAACTCTTTTGCGAAAAACACGAATTGCAGGTTAGATTCATCCACCAGATGGACCTTGAAAAGGGTTGTTTTTCGATCGTCGAAGGAGGCGCCGGTGGTGACTGCAGTGGATGCAACCGGATCAGACTCACGGCAAACGGGATGATCAAGCCCTGTTTATTCAATAACCTGGAGTTTGATATCCGGGAACTAGGCATCCGGGAGGCGCTACTTCAGGCCATCCATCTGAAACCCGAGAAAGGTTCTGTGAATACAATGAATTCATTTCATAATATTGGAGGCTGAAATTGAATTACGAATCAAGATTTACGGATTATGAATTATAAAAAAATCGAATGTTGAACGTCAAACATGGAATCCGGAATCCGGAATCCGGAACCCGGAACCCGAAACCCTGAACATGAAACCTTCCCTCTCCCATACCGATTCCTCCGGCAAAGCCATTATGGTCGACGTGAGTAACAAAACTACTCAAATCCGAACCGCTTGGGCGACCGGACACATCCAGCTCTCACCGGAAACCATTTCCCTCATCCGGGAGAATCAGATGAAGAAGGGTGATGTACTTACAGTGGCAGAGATTGCCGGCATCCAGGGGGGCAAGAAAACCAGTGAGCTGATCCCCCTCTGCCACCCGCTTCAGATCACCAAACTGGATGTCAAAGCAAAACTGGATAAAACCGGAGTAATTGTGACCGCTATGGCCCGGTGCAACGGTCAGACTGGCATCGAGATGGAAGCCCTGACTGCTGTTTCCGTGGCGCTGCTGACCATTTACGACATGTGCAAATCCATGGATAAATCTATGGCTATCGGCGAAATTAAGCTTATTGATAAAACAAAAAAATGAAAAAAATCAAAGTCCTGTCGGTCAACATCTCCGAGCAGAAAGGCACCATCAAACACCCTGTTCCCTCTATCACCCTTACTGAAAACGGCGTGGAAGGCGACGCCCACAGTGGTTCCTGGAACCGCCAGGTCAGCCTGCTGGGGATGGAAAGCATCCGGAAATTTGAAAAAGAGGCAAACAGGAAAATTAATTATGGCGAGTTCGCGGAAAACATTACCACCGAAGGGCTTGACCTCTGGAGATGCCAACCCCTCGACCGGTTTGTTAGTGAAGGGATGGAACTCGAAGTCACCCAGATCGGCAAAGAGTGCCACGGCACCTCCTGCGCCATCTTCAAAGAGGTCGGCAACTGCGTCATGCCAAAAGAGGGAATCTTTGCCAGGATCCGTGATAAGAGATACGAGATACGAGATACGAGATACGAGCAACCAGCAACCAGCAACCAACAACCAGCAACCAACAACCAGCGACCCGGAACCTGGAACCTGAAACCTGAAACCATTCTTTACTACAAGCCAAAAATCTTTTCAGCCCGCATCATCACCCTCTCCGACCGCGCCTTCCGCGGCGAGTACGAAGATAAATCCGGTCCGCGGGTAAAAGAGCTGCTGGAAGGTCTGTTTGTTAGTCCGCAGTCCGCAGTCCGCAGTCCTCAGTCCTCAGTCACGTCCCACGTCCCTCGTCCTTCGTCCTTCGTCCCTCGTCTTTCGTCCCTCGTAACTTTGTTGCCCGACGATCCCCACCAGCTCCGGACCAAATTGCAGGAGGCCATCAAGGCCGGCACCGACTTCATCTTCACCACCGGCGGAACCGGTATCGGCTCCCGCGATTTCACACCCGATGTCGTCAAATCCATACTGGATAAAGAGATCCCTGGGCTCATGGAGATGATCCGGATTAAATACGGTACCCGGAAACATCAGGCTCTACTAAGCAGAAGCGTCGCCGGGGTAGTAAGCAACTCTCTGATCTTCACCCTGCCAGGCAGTGTCAAAGCCGTCAACGAATACATGGAAGAGATCACGAAGTCGCTCATGCACATGGTATACATGCTTCATGGGCTGGATACCCATTAAATACTCTCCTCCGCCAGCAAAACCGGTTCCCAGTCGCTTCCAGGGTTGCCCGGGTAGCTCTCCAGATTATACTGATATAACCGCACGATATCCAGTGCAGAACCCGTCCACTCCCCGGGGGTAATAACGAGAAATGTCCGAACCTTATGTTTGCATTGGTCCGCATCGACCCAGGAACCGGAATTGGCGTAAATATTTGTGTAATTCTGTCCGGTTGGAAACACCTCCAGAAAAGGATTATGGGAATGACCGAATGATACGATTTTATAGGTAGTCAGATGCGGCGATTGTTGCATGTATTCCAGGATGGCCGCAGTGGTAAGATCGAGGCTGGTCCACATGGCCACCAGCAGGCTGAGGGGAACCGGGACAGCGTTGGTGCTCTGGGTATTCATCCACAGCTCCTCAATGTTGGCCGCGTACATGTCTCTCACCCCGTTGAAGGACAAGGGCCCCGGGTAACCATCGATGCCGGTCATCAGGATATTGGCGCTATCCATCGGGGGAGGCTGGATCGAGTAATCGATAAAAAGATAACTCATTACCGGTGTCCGTGTTCCATGACGATCTCCGGAACCGGGTTGTACTTCCCCAATCCGGCCACATCCCCGTGCCAGCGGATCCCGGGGATGATGCTGTCCAGGATCTCCTGCGTCAGCAACATGTCGTGGTTGCCCGGGATATACACCAGGTCAATCTCCGGATCGGCTGCGATGGCCCGCAACTTCTCCAGGATGAGCTGGTTGACGGGGGATTCGGCGACGGAAGCGAAATACTCCCTGGAATTGTTTACGCCCAGGCCGGGGTCGAACGGTTTGACATCGAAGGGGACGATCCACTCATCGAACAGGTCCCCCTGGATCACCAGTTGTTTGATCGCCCCTCCGGTCTTAACCAGATCAAGAAAACTCTCCAACGCATCCTTGTTCTTCCCGAACCAGCAATAATCACCGGCCGTGGCTCTTGCATCTCCCATGTGAATATCGCTGATCACCGCGATAGAGTTGGAGGGCAGGGTATCCCCTCCAGGGGAAACACCGCTTACGCCATAGGGTCTCGCTGTGGTTCTCAGTTCAATGGTTTCTGAAGACCTTAGAGTATGCCTATTGACCGATTGGATCCCGTTGCTGAGTGTCAGTTCATATAACCACCCATCATTCAGGTGGAAATCGGCATGGAAAAGCAACCATACCACAGCGCCTGAAACATCGATATCGTATGTACCTTCCAGCGAACCGGTATGATCACGCAATGCAATATTGCCTTGAACGGTAGCAGAATCAAGCAGTTCACTGAAGACGATCTCGATCGACCGGGTATTATCGGCAATCAAATAGTAGAGATTATGCTTGAACTTCAGTCGCGGAAAGCTCACCTCCAGATAGGACTGTTCATACGATGTTTCCTGCTTTTTACAAGAGTCCATGAAGATCCCGGCTACAAATACAATCAGGATCCAGGGAATAAATTGTTTTGTTTTCATGATTATCGGTCGTTAATTTCAACTAAGATACAAAAAAGTAAAATTCTTAATTCGTAATAACAAATGCTGCGAGGAAGCTGAGATCAACACTCCTGTTATAATCGGTAATTACTCATGAGGAAAAGAAACTTTATACCCGAAAGGGTATTGCTAACATTAATATTTGAAATAACATACCCGAAAAGGTATAATTTGAAATATTTATATTATATTTGCACCCCAAAGGGTATATTTTATGCAATTAAAGAAATTTGTAAAAGAAAAAAGACGCCTTGCAAACCTTACTCAGTCGGACCTGGCTGAAAAGGCTGGTGTAGGACTTCGCTTTGTCAGGGAAATGGAACAGGGGAAGGAAACCCTCAGAATGGATAAGGTGAACCAGGTACTGAAATTATTTGGGTATGAATTGGGACCAGTAGAGATGACCCGGGATTTCATAATGAATGAGCCATGAGAAAGGCTGAAATAAAAATTAACGACCAAACAGCAGGTTGGCTTACTCAGGATGAGAATGGCTATCATTTTGTTTATGATCCGGTTTATCTCAAGTCATCCGGATCCGAGCCTGTCAGTCTTACGCTACCAATACAGGAAGCTTCTTATACCAGCAAGGTTTTATTTCCCTTCTTCGATGGTTTAATCCCTGAAGGATGGTTGCTGGATATAGCCGGTAGGAACTGGAAGTTGAATCCCCGCGATCGTATGGGTTTGCTTTTGGTTTGTTGTAGAGAATGTATAGGGGCCGTAAGTGTTCACCAGGTAATTGAGGAGGACAAAGAATGACGAGATGTTTATACTGTTACCAACTCCTTGAAGAAAATGAGGTAGATTTTCATTCTGCCTGTAGCAAAAAGATCTTTGATCAGCCAAGCCCACCCGTATTGCCTTATACTGAAAATCAAATGGAGGAGCTCGCCTTGCAGGTTGTAAAAAGCCAAATAGCAGTAACGGGGGTGCAGGCCAAATTATCACTCCACCTGGCCCCGGGTGAAGGCAGAGGCGAACCTAAACGATTCACTATTGTAAGGTTATGGGGGGGATATATGTTAAAACCACCCACAGTACATTATCAGCAGCTACCTGAAGTGGAAGACCTGACCATGCACCTGGCAAAGATTGCAAAAATTGAAGTGGTACCTCACAGCCTGATCCGGCTTCAGAGTGGTAGCCTGGCCTACATCACAAAAAGAATTGATCGGTATAAAAAAAAAACTGCACATGGAAGATATGTGCCAGCTTACGGAGCGATTAACAGAAGACAAATACCATGGTTCATACGAGCAGATCGCTAAAGCTGTATTGAAATATTCTATGAACCCGGGATTGGATGTGGTGAATTTCTTTGAACAGGTGTTATTTTCATTCCTCACTGGTAATGCGGATATGCATCTGAAGAATTTTTCATTGATTAAAAAGCCCGGCGTTGGTTATGTTCTTGCTCCCGGTTATGACATGGTATCAACCGCCCTGGTGAATCCTGCCGACGATGAAGACCTGGCTCTTACCTTAAACGGCAAAAAGAAAAAAATAAGGCGCAAAGATTTCATTGCTGCATTCAACACCTTGAACCTGGATACGAAGCAGCAGGAGAATGTCTTTAATAAAATGGCCAAAGCAAAGGAAGATTGGATGGATTTTATTGATATCAGTTCCAAATGACCAGAAAGGATTTATCCTTTGGAAAGACTTACTAGAGGAAAGATTGGTGTAAATGCCTAGAGTATACCTACAAGGTTGGATTTTCTATTCTGAGCTTTATACCCCCTATTATTTAATATTATCAATAATTTTAAGCTTCGCATCTGTTGGTTCTTTAAACGCATTACATTTTTCTAAATGGCTCTGCATGAAATCCATGCTACCAACCACGGTTTCTGAAAATTTTTGTGCCTTGTCAAGCATCCTGATATATGGTTCAGGAGTTTTATCCCTCGTCAGTTTTCTCAAGGTTAATAAATAATCTTCCCTGAAAACAGTCGGGATAATTATCCTTGTTTGGCCAGCTTTCACAAATTCAGCATTCATCATGATCCTTGAAATTCGTCCATTCCCATCTAAAAATGGATGTACTTCACTGATCATGAACATCATAAAGGCAGATTTAGCAAATGGATCCACTAAGGCCTGATAAAAATCAAAACCTTTGATCAATGTACCTTTAACAAGCGTGTGGTCAACAAAATGAGTTTCTCCTGCCTGGTTGTTTTTGTCTCTATATTGTCCGGGATTTTTAGAAGTCCTTGCAGCCAATAGTACCTTATGACGATAGCGCAAAATACTTAATAATTCATCTGGGCTACCAGGGATAGTTTTCATTTCCTCATGGTTGCTGACAAGTCTGTAAGTTCCAAGGATATCGTGCGAATCTTCATCACGTGTGGGTATCGGGGTCTCCGTCTCAATAATTTTCTTTGCCTCTTCAATTTCAAAAATGGTTCCTTCTATGTAATTTGAAAAATAAGCTTCAAAAAATGCGAAATTTTTAAATGCCTGATTTTCTATGTTGCGTTCCGGCCGATAGGGAAACTCATTCTGTTTTAATTGAACAAATAATTTCTCAAATAATTCAAGACGAGTAGGATCATATGGGGCGCCTAATACCCTTGCAATTGCCAAGGGTGAGGATAATATTTTTACAGGACGAGTATTCAGTAAAGCACCGATAAGCTTATTAAGTTTCTTAAACTCGCTTTGCAAACCAAGTTGATCTGCAATAAATCTTGCTCTGTCACGCAGTTCATTTAACCCTATCTCACCTTTATTATTTAGAACATGTTCAAGTCTATTTTCAATTTCAGGCAATGTCAATGTTTTTGAATCCGGTCCGGGTTGTCTGGCCGGTTGAAGGTTTTCAAGCAATGCTCTTTCCAATTGTGAATAATAAAGTTCACCTACAAATGGTATATCTCCATTGATCGGACCCTGCCCTTCAAGAAATCGTATCGTCACCCCGGGTAAATAAATTTTTTTAGTATATGTGAAAGTCAAAAAAATATTACCGGTGACAGTAGGCTGGAATTCAAGAGCTGATCGGTGGCTCAGCATAGCTTTCGGATACAATTTTCCAAGTATATTGAAAAGGTTTCGCCGGATTATCACCTCTGGTGCATCAATGAGATTACCTGAATAAATGCGTGGTGCAATTTTTCTGATCAGATTTTCACCAAGCAGCTTTGATATTACTCTCCCCTGCTTTGAATCACTTGAGGAAAAAATAACTTCCTGAAGATGTATAGGTAAAATATTTTCCATTAACTCGCATGTTTTTCCAAAAGTATATATTTTTTTCCACTAAAAGGCAGTTAAGCGTGATTTTCCCCCAGTTTCTGTTCTGAGCTTTATACTTCCATAACACTGCTCCATTCATGTCACTTCAAGAACAGTCAGAAATACTTTGTCACTTTTTGTCACTCTTTGTCTCCAGATTGTCCCCATATTGTCCCCAGCTTGTCCCTGGATTACTATTAAAAAAATCATTTGCAATTTGCGTAATATCCTGATTCCCGTTCTTTTAAGCTTTTTTTCACTGGAATAAATATGCATTATATCGCCATGTTTGAAAAGTTTCATCATTTTCATTCTAACCTATCTCGCTTATTTCCAGTACATTGTATTTTTCTTTGTTGTCCTTTATTTTTAGACTGTTGGGGGATACTTTTGCTCAAAACTTAAACGTATCTAATCCGATGGAAAACATTTTTATGTTCATTATAAACCAAATTCGTATGATTGAGAATCTGAAAGCATTTCTACGAGAGATGGAACGGGTAGAAGAATGTGTGGAGCTGGCACAAACAATTCAAAACTCTTCACGATTGATAAACTTTTCTCCTAAAGAGTTAGAGGAGGTTCTGCAAATAATGAGACGCCGGGTATCACATATCCGATTGCAACTGCTAAAAGGTATCGCTATTGAAGAGGAGCTGGAAAGTCATGTCAAATCCTTCAACAATGTAGATTTCATGAATTATTCTACAAATTAAGCATTATACCCGCTGCAATTATTGTTTCCCCTGAAGCAAAACTTTTCCGTTGATGACAAGTCCAGGTGTCATACAGTTTGAGGCAATTCGGGCAACCTGGTCCCAGTATTCTAATTTCTAACATATTTTTCTTTTTCTTTGAATGTCACAATTCAAGCAGGTTTTATCTTTTCGAACAATGAACAAAGGTTTCCGGAAAGGATCTCTTTTATCTGCGGCTCATTTGTGCCTATAGGTTTCACGGGTATTAAATCAACAACCTCTTCATAACTCAAAGCCGAATTAAACATGGTATGTATCGAAGCGATTAATGTTTCTTTAATTGCTTCTTTACATTCATTTTCATTCAATCCGATTTTTACACCAATCTGAAGCAACTCCTGCCATTGAAACCAAAAGTAAGTAGGAAGCATGGCCGAGATGATGGCATAGGCCTCCAGTTTGGATTCATCCACTTCAATTGATTTGGTTTCCATATGTATGCTATTAAGTTCTGGTTTCTGTTATGATCTTTATCTTTTGCATGATTGAAATATTTCCGGGATAGTAATCTATAAAGCACCAAAAATCAATCCTGCAATAGTTGAGAGAATAACCACCAGCAATACATATACGGCAGTCTTTTGATTTCCTATTACTCCACGGATGACCAGCATGTTAGGTAGTGAAAGCGAAGGGCCGGCAAGCAAAAGCGCCAGCGCCGGACCTTTCCCCATACCGGAAGCGATCAGCCCCTGAAGAAGAGGAACTTCGGTTAGGGTAGCAAAATACATAAAGGCGCCTAATATCGATGCAAAGAGGTTTGACCAGATGGAGTTTCCTCCCACCAGATAGGATACCCAGGTATCTGGTATCACCCCAGGGATACTAACATCATCATGCGTCGACCCCAGCAGGAACCCGGCAATCACAACACCAATGGCCAGCAAGGGGAGGATTTGCTTTGTAAAACCCCAACTTGACAGTATCCACTCCCGGTTTTCGCTCTCTTCGGTTTTGTCCAGCAGGCTGATGATACTGACTGCTCCAATCCCAATCACCATACTTATCATAGGATTTCCGGTTAACAAGGCGCCAAGCGCAGTAACTACTACAGCGGCAAGCACCTGCCAGCTTTTCAGTTTAAGAATCGTGATCATCACCACCGCCAAAATTAATCCGAATAGGCCGGTAACATACCACTTGTAAGCCCAGATATAGTACCACAAACCGCTGGTATCATCTACAGCAGGTTTGCCCCAGTTGGCAAAGACCAGGATGATTACCAACGTGAAGAAGAAGGATGCAGTTTGCCATAGGGGTCGCTTCTCTGGGACATCCGGAAAGTTCATCTGTTCTTCGGCTTTTACCTTTTCCTCTTTCCGGTAGATGAAGGCCATGATCAAACCGATCAATACACTGAATGAGACGGCGCCAATCACCCTGGCAATTCCTAATTCGAAACCAAGAATCCGGGCGGTAAGAATGATCGCCAGAATGTTGATGGCAGGACCTGAATATAAAAATGCGATGGCTGGGCCCAGGCCGGCTCCTCGTTTATGAATGCTTGAAAACAGGGGCAAAACCGTACAGGAGCATACGGCCAGTATCGACCCCGAAACTGATGCAACACTATATGCTACCCATTTTTTTGCATTCGCTCCAAAATATTTAATTACTGAAGCCTGGCTGACGAAGACTGAGATCACTCCGGCAATTAAAAACGCAGGTAGTAAACACAAGATCACATGCTCCCGTGCATACCATTTTAAAAGATCCAATGTCGCATCGATGGCCGTATTGAAAACCGGGCTGCTAACCGGCAAAAAGAATACACCCAGAAAGACAGCCACAATCCAGATCAGAATTTTCAGCTCTTTTCTCAATTCCATTTCTGTTTGTATTTTGATTAGTGTTTCGTAGAAATACGAAATTCTTACAAAAAATTTTATTCGTTCTCCCTTGGGTGTAACTGGCACATGCAGGAACCCGATAACCGTTCGCTTTTATCGATGATCAGCGGCAGCCCGTCACGTTCCCACTCCACCAGGCCTCCGGCCATATTAGCCACACGCCCACCAAGGCCTTTGCCGATTAAGAATGTTACTGCCTCCTTGCTGTGAATGCCTGCTGCATCGGCAAAAATCATAGGTTTGTCGGCCGGAAGGTCAGGGTACACTTCGGCTAACATGCTATTCGGACAATAGATCACCTCCGGCACATCGAACATCTTGAACCGGTTCATGTATTCCTCCCTTACGTCAATGAGAACAGCTCCTTCTCTGCAGCAAGAAAAAGTTTCACGGGGGGTCAGGTTCCAAATCCCATTGCACTCAAATCCTTTTCCCAGACGTTTCGATTCCATATCTCAAATAAAGAAAATAACAATGTAATAGAGCCCCACCAGGATAAAAAGAATGGCAACAATCCGGCGGAACCAACGTTCAAACACCTTGATGCGGTCATACAGTTTCCCCACATTCCCCACTGCATATGCCAGAAGCCATGCGAAAATAATGACTGGTAATCCTGTGGCGATCGCGAAAATCAGTGGAAGAAACAAGCCGTCCGGACTGGCGATTGTCATCGGGATCAACATGGCAAAGTAAAGCACCCCGCTATAAGGACAAAAAGCCATGGCAAAAATGATTCCCAGGAGCAAGGTGCCCCATAAGCTCCGTCTGCTTTTCTCTCCCATCTTTTCTGTCAGGCCAGTGAGACCCGGGAGTCGTATCTTGATGAAATCCAGCATGAAGAGGCCGATCAGGATCATGACCGGTCCCAGCAATCGCTCACCCCATCCCTGGAACAGCAAGGAAATATTCATTTTGCTGGCTCCAAAATAGATGATGACCCCGATGCCGGTATAGGTGATTGCCCGTCCCAGCGTATAGACCAAGCCTTTGATGAATACCCGCCTCCGGTCCTCAATATCACGGCTGATAAATCCGATTGCAGAAATATTGGTGGCCAGCGGACAGGGACTGATCGCCGTCATCAATCCCAGGATGAATGCCGTCAATGCCGCATACTGAGAGTTTTCCAATATGGTTTGCAGCCACTGCATAATTTCAATATTTCGTTAATCCGCCACTTTGCTACCTCGCTATTTCTGCACTTCCTCCACTGCCTTTTTAATTTCCTCCTTCAGCTTTTCCGGATTTCCGTTGGCATACAAGAATCCTTTATCCGTCAGGTCTACCCGTTTATCGCCACAGATGACGATCAGTGTTTGTCCTTCGACCTTACACTTTTTCCCCAGGTCAGCACCCTCTTTTTCATCCAGGTTAATGCTCTGGAAAGTAATCTCGCCCTTTGTCACTTGATCAGGATAGAGGTTTTCAACCGACTCTTTAGCTGTTTTTTCTACATTCAGACAAGTTTGACAACGGCGGGTGAAATGGAAATAATAGACATCAACCTTCTCACCCGAAGGCGGGACTATAGCAAATGTCCCTACTACCGTAAGGATCATAAGCAGAGATAGCAATCCTCTTTTCATATGTATTTTATTTATTTGGTTAGTAATTGCTTGATTTCATCGTATGAAGGGACTCTCCCTTTCACGACCACTTTTTCATCAACCACCAATGCAGGGGTTAACATCACGCCATACTTCATGATCTCCATGATATCCTCTACTTTCGTTATGGTCGCATCAATACCGTTTTGCTCAACCACCTCTCGGGTAGCTTTATCAAGTGTTTTGCATTTTGGGCACCCAGGCCCGAGAATCTTGATTTCCATTTGCCTCATTTTTGGAAAAAACCTTCAAACAGCCTCTTTGCCCTTTGCCAGTTTTCCTGGTTGATGCAATACTTGATAAACGGAGGATTGATCTCTCCCTGGATCAAACCGGATTTCTTCAACTCCTTTAAATGTTCCGAAAGGGTCGATCGCGCAATAGGCAGATCGTCAATCATGTCGCCACTGTAACAACACTTTTTTTGTGCCAGAAAATCAAGGATAAACACCCGAACAGGATGCGACATCGCTTTGGCATACCGGGTGATCTGCTCCTGCTCCTCGGTATAATATTTCTTTTTCACTTCCATTCTATTTTGTGTTTCGTCGAATAACGAAACAAATGTATTAAATAATTTTAATTTCGTAAATCTATTTGCGAAATTTTATGAAAAGGTTCCCGAACCCATATTATATATGACTCTTCCCAAGAAAAAAAGACTCGCCGGTCAACTGGGTACCCATTTGGGTACCCAAAAAACAAAACCCACGTCGACGTGGGTTTCAAAGCTAAAAAGTACCCCGGGCGGGAGTTGAACCCGCACGGCCGTGAGGCCACAGGATTTTAAGTCCTGCGTGTCTACCAGTTCCACCACCAGGGCAGGATAAAAAAACCCTCTCCAGAGGGCTCTTTTCTTCATCTGAGCGAAAGACGGGACTCGAACCCGCGACCCTGACCTTGGCAAGGTCATGCTCTACCAACTGAGCTACTTTCGCATGTTTTCCAGGGAGTGCAAAAATAACAAAAATTCAGCATTTCGTTATTTTTTTTCGAGCAATTTTTTGATCTCATGGAGTTTCATCAATGCCTCTACCGGCGTCAGGGTGTTGATTTCGGTATTCAGGATATCCTGTTTGATCTGCTCCAGTAACGGATCGTCGAGCTGAATAAAGGACAGCTGGAACCCACTTTCATCGATGCCTGATGCCGGATGCCTGATGCCGGATGATTCCGGAACCCGGATCTTCCCCCTCCCTTTAGTGGGGAGGGGGCCGGGGGGTGGGGTCGATTGCTTCGCTTCCAGCTGAGCAAGCATTTCATTCGCCCTTTCCAGTACACCGGAAGGCATCCCCGCCATCCTGGCTACATGGATGCCAAAGCTGTGTTCGCTCCCGCCGGGCAGGATCTTCCGGAGAAAGAGCACCTGATTGCCGATCTCCTTGATAGAGACATGATAGTTGCAGATGCGCCCGAACAGGTTTGTCATCTCATTCAACTCATGATAATGGGTGGCAAAAAGAACTTTCGGTTTAAACAATGGATGCTGATGCAGGTATTCGGCAATGGCCCAGGCGATGCTGATACCATCGTAGGTGCTGGTCCCCCGGCCGATTTCATCCAGCAAAATCAGGCTGCGGTTGGAGATGTTGTTCAGAATACTGGCTGTTTCGTTCATCTCCACCATAAACGTGGATTCTCCTGATGAGATGTTGTCGGAAGCACCCACACGGGTAAAAATCTTATCGGTCAATCCGAGTTCGGCCGATTCAGCCGGCACGAAACACCCTATCTGCGCCATCAGGACGATCAGGGCGGTTTGCCGGAGCAGGGCCGACTTCCCCGACATGTTCGGACCGGTAAGAATGATGATCTGCTGGGTTTTATCGTCCAGGTAAACATCGTTGGGGATATACGCTTCGCCCGGTTTCATCTGGCGTTCGATCACCGCATGCCGTCCCCCTTTGATATCGATGATGTAACTATCGTTTAAACGTGGTCTCCGGTAATTAAACTGGAGCGAGATATGGGCGAACGTCACCAGCACATCCAGTTGGGCAATGGCGTTGCTGTTTACCTGAACCGGCTGGATGTAATCGATCAGGAAGAGGATCAGCGCCTGGTAGAGATTCATCTCCAACTCCAGAATCCGCTCTTCGGCTCCCAGTATCTTCTCCTCATATACTTTCAACTCTTCGGTAATGTAGCGTTCTGAATTGACCAGCGTTTGCTTGCGGTTCCACTCTGCCGGGACCTTCTCCTTATGCGCATTGGTGACCTCCAGGTAGTATCCGAATATGTTATTGTAGCCAATCTTCAGGGAGCTGATGCCTGTCCGTTCCTGTTCCCGCTGCTGGATCTTCACCAGGAAATCCTTCCCCGAATAAGCCATGGCCCTTAACTCGTCCAGTTCTGCTGAGACCCCTTCCCGGATGATATTTCCTTTGATAGCCAGAGCCGGCGGATCAGGGTTGATCTCCTGTTCGATCCGTTCGCTTACCAGCTTCAGGTGCGTGAGTTGTTCTCCTGTTTTCTTCAACCCTGTGCAACCAGCAGTTTCACACAACCTTTTCACCGTTTCAATCGCATCGATCGCCCGTTTCAGATGGATCATCTCACGGGGATTCACCTTCCCCACCGCTACTTTCGAGATCAGTCGTTCCAGATCGCCGATCTCGTTGAACTCTTTGCGAAACAGTTCAACCTGCCCCTGGTTCCGGGTAAAATATTCCACCACATCCAGGCGCTCTTCAATCGGCTGCCTGTTTTTCAACGGCAACACAATCCACCTGCGCAGCAACCGCGAAGCCATGGGTGAGACCGTCTGGTCCAGTACCTCATTCAGCGTTTTGGCATGTTCATGAGGGGTATGAATAAGTTCCAGGTTCCGGATGGTAAAGCGGTCGAGCCACATGTACTGCCCCTCTTCAATGCGGGTCAGCTTGCAGATATGCTGAACCTTATCATGTTGCGTCTCTGCAAGGTAATGCAGCGCCGAACCGGCAGCCATGATCGCCTGTTCCATGCTCTCCACCCCAAATCCTTTCAGCGACTTGGTGCCAAAATGCTTCAACAGGAGCTCATGGGAGAAATCTGGGGTAAATACCCAGTCGTCGAACGTACTGATGTAAAACTTCTCTCCAAAAAGTTCGATGAATTTCTGCCGCTTGCTCTTCTGGATCACCACTTCACTCGGCCGGAAACTTTGCACAAGCTTGTCGATGTACTCCAGAGTTCCCTGGGCCAGATAGAACTCCCCGGTGGAGATATCGAGAAAGGCAACTCCCGAAATCTTAGGTTCCAGGTGAATCCCTGCCAGGAAATTATTCTCCTTTTGCTCGAGGATTTTGTCATGGTAGGAAACACCCGGCGTAACCAGTTCGGTAACGCCACGTTTGACAATGGTTTTGGTCTTCTTTGGATCTTCCAGCTGATCGCAAATCGCCACGCGGTAACCTGCTTTTACCAGCCTGGGCAGGTAAAGATCCAGCGAGTGATGAGGAAAACCGGCCAGCTCCACATAGGAAGCAGCCCCGTTAGCCCGTTTCGTCAGCACAATTCCCAGCGCCTTGGAACTCTTGATGGCGTCTTCTCCAAACGTCTCATAAAAATCGCCCACCCGAAACAGCAGCAACGCATCCGGATACTTCGCCTTGATCGA
>JADHVQ010000083.1 GCA_016783905.1 Bacteroidales bacterium
GCGCTTACGACTATATCCGGAAACCCATCAACCCGGTGGAACTCGCTGCCCGCGTGAATTCTGCCTTACTGTTTGCTGCCTGCCATCAGAGAGAAATTGAAAAAAAGAATGTTGAACTGGTTGAAAAAACCCTGATTCTCATCAAAAACAACGAGTTCAACATAGAGATTGCCAATCAACTGCATAGATTACTGGATGCTTTTCCGGATAGCAATGAGGCTAAAGCGATTATTCACAGGATAATTGATGAGATAGAGGAGAAAATCAACCAGGATAGCTGGCAGCACTTTGAAATCGCATTTCAGAATGTACATACTGACTTCATCCGGAATATAATCTCCCAGTTTCCGGGATTGACCCCTGCCGAACTCCGGCTATCCATTCTTATTAAACTGGGCATGAACACGAAAGATATGGCCTCACTTCTTTTTCAAAGTCCCGACAGTATAAAAGTGGCGCGAAGCCGCCTGCGCAAGAAGCTGCAGGTGGACAATGACCTCAGTTTTCATAATTTCCTGGCCACTTTCTGATCCTTTTTCGTTCACTGTACATCTCTATGTGCTGATGTTAACTTTTTGCTAACCGATTGCCTGGCAAGGATTACTTTTTGCTAACCCTTTGGCTTTCATTTCCCCTTGATTACCTTATATTTTTGCAGGGTCAGTAATCAGTGGCTTTATTTTCAAGAATAAAGAATTACTGATGAATTGTCCATTCATTCATCATGAGTATGAACTAAAAAATGTAGAGTCATGAAAAAACGTTTGCTTTTTTTAAGTTTAGGTCTGCTGGCACTTTTGTCGGTAGATGTAACACTGGCCCAATCGCCCGAACAGTTCAAGTACCAGGCTGTCCTTCGAGACGCAACGGGCAACCCCATTGTGAACACGGCCAAGACCGTAATCATTAACATCCTGCAGGGAAGCGCTACCGGTACCAGTGTGTACCAGGAAACGCACAGCGTAACCACCACCGCACAAGGCGTCATTAACCTGAACATTGGCGGAGGCACCGTAAATGCCGGTGTGTTTGCCACTATCAACTGG
Source organism: Bacteroidales bacterium (assembly GCA_016783905.1). Taxonomy (GTDB): domain Bacteria; phylum Bacteroidota; class Bacteroidia; order Bacteroidales; family FEN-979; genus QYOJ01. The sequence goes on from JADHVQ010000083.1 coordinate 1,047, forward strand.
TGTGCAAATCCCTATTGGGTAAAAGTGACCGTTGACGGAACCGTGATCAGCACCGGCCAATTGCTCAGCGTCCCATACTCATTACATGTAAAAGGCATTAATGTGGTATCAGGCAACGTGGGTATCGGAACCACCAACCCGCAAAACAAATTACATGTAGCGGGCTTTATTCAACTGGAAGGCAATCCGGATGCCCAGGTACTGTTTGGTACCACAGGCGCCAATGGCAAACGCGGAATCGGCAGCCTGGCGGGATGGGATGCTACCAAGTTGTATGTCAATGGCTGGGGTGATTTTACCGGCGGCGTTTCCATCGGAAAGTGGGGTGGAACAACGGAAACCAGCGATCTGTATGTAAATGGAAATTATAACTGGGCTGCGGGGAAGAATTTTGTTATGACTCCACCCTATAGCGCTCCGCCAAACGATTATACATTTGATTTTCAGAATGATGACGGGAATGGCATATGGGGCGTATATGGTCCTACTTACGGCTACATCCTTTCTGCCAGAAATAACGGCAACGTAGGGATCGGAATATCTTCCCCATTAAGTAAATTACATGTGGTGGGTTCTGATCCGCGTACAAATTTATTGGTTGAATGCAGTAGTACAACCTTTGGTCCCGAAGTGCGTTTGACATCAACTGCCACCGGAGGGCATGAATGGCGTATTGTAAGTGGCGCCAGCGCATCGAATACCTATGGCGCCGGCTCGTTTGAACTCTGGGATCAGACAGCCGCTGCATCCCGCTTCGGAATCCTGCCGAATGGAAACGTAGGTATCGCAACCTTCACACCTGGTGAAAAATTAGACGTTAACGGCAATGTTCGTATCTCTAACAACAACGATCTTAAACTCGTTGCGTCAAGCTCTGCACCGAATGATCCCGGCGATGTTGCTTTTTTCAATAATGATCTGACACAAAGGGGTCGTATCTGGATGGACCAAACCAGCGCCACTGGGGGTATGCAGATTGTAGCCAATTCATCAGGATCTCCTAATGTCTATATTGCAAATAACGGCAATGTTGGTATAGGAACCACATCACCGGCAGCTAAATTGGATGTTGTGGGAACCGTAAGAATAGCCGACGGAACACAAGGCGCCAATAAAGTACTGACATCCGATGCTTCCGGAAATGCCTCATGGGTTACCAATACGGGTGTGACTTCCGCTGTCATGGCTACATTATCGTCAACTTCTTATACTTTGAACAATCTTGCAGGTCAATATACCGGTAGCTACATTACACTGCCCCCGGGCAAATGGTCAGTTCAGATTAATATGCTTCTTCCTAACGTCGCTTGCTGCGTTTGGGTCAGGTCAGGGTTTTCCACTTCATCCTCTTCTTTTATCTCGCCTGGCGCTGATATTATTGGTTCTTCTTTAGCTTCCGGTTACAAAGCAGCCAACGCATACGGTATGTTAATTGGCACAATTGTTATCAACAACACGTCAGGTTCGTCTAAAACATATTATTACTGGGCAGAAGGTCCGGAAATATATTCAGGAACATATTCCCTTCCAGATTTTGGAACAGGTATAGCAATGGAAAACCAGATGATTGCATATCCCATGAATTAAGCTTGTTTTTAAGCTTATCATTAAATAAAGATATATCATGAAAAAAATATGTATCATACTGACAGCGATATTTCTGGTTTCTGTGAATATGGTCGGTCAGAACTTTTTTTCACAGCAACTTGTCTCCTCCGGCGGCGACCAAACCGATAATGCCACCTATAAGACCTCGTGGTCGATAGGAGAGCCCATTACCGCCACCGCCACAGTAGGTGCGACTACGCTTACGCAGGGGTTCCAGCAGTACATCTACCCGGTACTGGTTGCAGGAACTATAAGCGCAAGCCAGACCATCTGCTACAACACCGCACCGGCTCAGTTGACCGGTACGCCTCCCACGGGTGGAAATCCACCTTATACATATCAATGGCAGAATTCCCCCAACGGAACCACGTGGACCGATATCTCCGGTGCGACCGGTCTGAACTATCAGCCCCCGGCGCTGACAGCCACCACCTGGTACCGGCAGAAACAGATCTCCGCTTCGGGCGCCGGCACGGTCATCACCAACACGGTGACCATCACCGTCTATCCGAACCTTGTGGCCGGAACCGCCGCAGCGAACCAGACCATCTGTGCCTATTCAACTCCGGCCCTGTTAACCGGTACGGCTCCCACGGGTGGAACTACGCCCTATACATACCAGTGGCAGAGTTCCCCGAACGGGACTACCTGGACCGACATACCCGGCGCTACCAATCTGACTTACCAGCCTGGCGTGCTGACAGCCACTACATACTACCACTTGAACCAGACTTCGGCAAGCGGGTGCGGAACGGTCAGCACCAACACCGTGACCATTACCGTGAATCCGTTGCCGGTTCCGACGATCACCGGGCCTGCTTCAGTTTGCGTGTATTCGGCCGGGAATGTCTACACCACCCAGGCGGGTATGACCAATTACATCTGGACGGTCTCCGCCGGTGGAACCATTTCCGCAGGTACCGGTACCAACGCGATCACCGTGACCTGGACAGCTTCCGGCGCGCAAACGGTTTCCGTCATTTATACCAACTCCAACGGATGTACAGCGGACCCACCCACCGTTTACAATGTGACCGTGAATCCATTGCCGGTTCCGACGATCAACTTCTACAATAACAATCCATGCGTAGGCTCTACCGGAAACCAGTTCTACACAGAAGCCGGGATGAGTAATTACGTGTGGACGATCTCTGCCGGGGGTCAGATCACTGCCGGACAAGGGACCTACAACATCACGGTAACCTGGATTCTTCCAGGACTGCAAACGATCTCAGTGAGCTATACGAATACCAACGGATGTACGGCTGTAACGCCGGGAACCTATATGTGCGTGGTGAATCCACTGCCAAACCCGGCCGGATTCATCACAGGATCTGCTGAAGTTTGTGCCGGGGAGAATGGGGTTGCTTATTCCGTTGACCCCGTCCCCAATGCCACCAGTTATACCTGGACCCTGCCAGCCGGTGCCACTATTGCAACCGGTGCAGGAACCACTTCCATTACGGTAAACTTCGGAGCCAATGCTGTATCCGGGGATATCACGGTTGCCGGAACCAACGACTGCGGAAACGGAACCCCTTCCCCCCCGTTTGCTGTTACAGTGAATCCGTTACCCGATCCGGCCGGAACCATCACGGGTACCTCTCCCGTATGCCAGGGGGCAACCGGAGTGATCTACAGTGTGTCAACAATCGCAAATGCCACCGGATATGTCTGGACGGTACCGCCCGGAGCTACCATTGTGGGTGGAAACAACACCAAACAGATCACCGTCAACTTCTCACTCACGGCCACGTCAGGTACCGTAACGGTGTACGGCACCAATAGCTGTGGTAACGGGGCTGTTTCTCCCCCGTTCAACGTTACGGTGAATCCTAAACCGGCTACTCCGGTAATCACTCTCCTTGGTGATACCCTGCTTTCCAGCAGCGCCCCTTCGGGAAATCAATGGTACTTCAACGGTACGGCCATTCCGGGAGCGACAGGGCAAACCTATTTACCCACGCAGAGTGGTGACTATTATGTGATCGTGACCATTGATGGCTGCAGTTCCGATCCGTCGAATACCATCTCTGTGATCATTATCGGTCTACCCACCACTACGATCACTCGTTCATTCAATCTCTACCCGGTGCCCAACGACGGGCAATTTAACGCCTCCATTGAATGGCCGAAGGATGAACTTTTCACCATTGCCGTATACAATATGATGGGTATACAGATTTATGAAACCAGGGTATTGGTTAACCAGGGCAAAGCGGAAAAATTCATAGACCTGAGACCTGCACCGAACGGATTATACACGGTGGTGTTCTATAATAGTGACCACCGGATGATCCGGAGGATACTGGTGAACAAATAGGATAGACCAGGTTAATGAAAAGAAGAGGCTGTTTCAAAACACTGAGACAGCCTTCTTCTTTTAATATCCAACGGAATTGTAAAAAGAGATTCATATCAAATAAATCAATTTTATCAAGATAATATTTATATATTTGCAGAATAATACCTAGGTAAAATGATTAATGAAATATTTTCTTTACAAAATCCATGGCGTGAACAAGCAAATTATTCGTTTGATCTCAAGCAAAGGGAGATCTACAGAACGCTGTGGGAGAATATGGATAATGAACTGATTATAGGACTTGTTGGAAGCAGGCAGGTTGGGAAAAGTTCGTTATTATATCTGATTATAGAGAACCTGATCCGTTCGGGAACATCACCTGAACATATTTTCTATTTCAACCTGGATGATTTGCAGTTGCATAACCTGTTTTCTTCATTACCTGATTTTATTCATTTTTTGGGTTCCGATGTTTCAAGGAAATATATTTTCATTGATGAGATACAGCGGTTGGATTCACCGGGACTCTTTTTAAAGGAAATTTTCGACCTGAAAAGAGATATAAAAATAGTCTATAGTGGATCATCTCAACTGGAGGTCAGAGCGAAAACAAAAGAATACTTGGTTGGCAGGTCCCGGTTATTTGCCATAAGCAGATTATCCTTCCATGAATACCTTGATTTCGCAGCTCCGACTACAAAACAGGAATCGCTGAATAACATTTTATTATTCGGAGCCTATCCAGCTGTTGCGAAAGAGTCCAGGCAAATTGATAAAAAGCTGAGAATCAAAGATATTTTTCAGGCCTACGTTCAAAAGGACCTGGTTGATTTCATCAACCTGAAGGATATCGCTAGTTTTAATAAATTCCTAATCCGGGTAGCGATGCAGTCGGGAGACCTGTTAAATATCAATTCCATTTCCAACTCCATGGGAATTTCACGTTCTAAAATTGAAGATTACCTGAACATTTTGGAGGATACTTTTATTTGCAAAAGGATATACCCATTCCATAAAAATTACAATAAAGAGATTTGTAAAACACCAAAATTATTTTTTTTGGATTTAGGATTACGGAATTTTATCTTAAATAGTTTTAACGATCTAAGCTTGAGAACTGATACGGGGAGCCTCTTTGAAAATTTTTACCTGACAGAGATACTTGCAAAGGACCATTATTCGATGGAAAAAGTAAATTTCTGGAGAACAACAAACAAAACCGATATCGATTTTATTATCCAGAATGAAGGGAGATTAAATGCTGTTGAGGTTAAATGGAGTGACAGTAAACGACCCAAATCATTTTATACGATCGAATCGCTTTATCCTGAAATGAAAACCCATATAATCACTTCAGATTATTTTTTAAAGTAAGACCCCTCATGCTCTCACACTCTCATACCCTGATACCTCTCATCAACTGAATCCCCGAAGGTGTTGTAATCATCGAAACATCCCGCAATCCGGCATCCATCATCCAGGATCGGATCTCTTCTTCGGTATAGGTATCCCCATGCTTCGTCCCCACCAGCATATTGATTGCGAAGATCGCTCCCGCCTCAGGTGCGGTTCGCTCTTCATTCATGATATGATCCAGGATCACCAGTTGTCCGCCCGGGTTCAGGGCTTGCGCTCCTTTACGGATCAGCATCAGGTTCTCCTCCGGCGAGTTTATATGGATGATCGCCGACATGAAGACAAGATCGTAGCCCGAACCGAAGTCGTCCTTCAGGCAATCCCCTGCCATCACCGAAACTCGATTCTGGATGCTGGATGCTGGATCCTGGATATTCTCCTCCCCTTCAAGGGGAGGTTGGGAGGGGTCATTTGCCTGGGGAGGGGCCAGGGGTGGGGTAATGAATCTCTCCGTGATTGGAATGATTTTCGGCAAATCAAACACCACCCCTGTCATCTCCGGATTCCGTTTCAGGAACTCCAGGGTAAATGCCCCGGAACCGCCTCCCACGTCCAGGACTCTTTTTACTTTTGACAGATCGAGTGCATCGGCCACTTCCACCGCCTGGGGCCCGGCTCGTTTGTGCATCGCAGCGATGAAGGCCTCCTGCCACTCCTCAGGGCGTTCATTGATGGGCTTCTCAAAGACAAGAGAGGCGCCTGCATAGACCGCATCGGACAGCCTGCTCCAGGTTTTCCAGGTATGGTTGGTCAGGGAGAGGCCGCTCAGGAAGGCCAGGGAGGTAGATACCAGAAATTTTTCTGAGAAAGGTGTGTTTGTAAAAACCTCCTCATTTTTCCGGAGTAAACCGATGGCCACCAACGCATTCAACAAGCGATCCGTGGCCCGGGATTTCGTGCCGAGAATGGTCGCCAGGTCTGCTGATGTTTTCCCGGAATCGCCCAGGTGGTCAAACACCTTCAATTCCGCCGCGGAAAGAATGATCCGGCTAACCCGAAAGGCGTTCACAAGCTCAAGAAAGTGAGCGGGATTTGTGATTTCGGTCGATTTGATATTGGTCATAACGTCATACGAAATACGAAATACGAAATACGAAATACGAAATTAGAAATTAGAAATTGGAAATTGAAACATCGTAAATCGAAAATCGGATTATTCGGAGATCGCCTCGTCCCTCGTCCCTCGTCCTTCGTCCTTCGTCTATTCCGTCAGCCCCAGCACCTTCACTCCCTGATCATAAACAATATCTACGGGGATCTGCTTTGATTTCAGTAAATCGAGCTCGGCCTGAAGTTCCGGTTTGATCACGCCATTAACTTCCAGAAAATCAGCGGCAAGCTCGTAATTGCCATCTCCTTCCAGCGTCAGAACGAACGTTGCCCACTCATTCATCGCTTCCCGGATCTTCTCAAGGTTAACCTTGTAGGTTCCGTTATCCAGACGTTCGAACGCTCCTTTCTCGTTGAAGAAGTTGAAGCACATCATGTTGGCTTTGCCATGAGCGCTGGCAGCGCCAAACCGGACCGAGCGGAACATGCCGGCCATGTATGTCACAAAACAATCCTCCGGCGTGATCCCGGTAATCTCACCCAGTTCGATCAGCTTTATGGTAATGAATAGTCCAAGCACATCGGCCTTGGCCTCTTCAAAGGCGCTGTATTTTTCTTTCAGGGCCTCCCTGACCGTACCTTTTCCGGTAATGGTATTTTTGATTCCAAGACCGTGTCCGACTTCATGAAACATGACGTTGCTGAAGAAGGCATCAAACTTGATGTTCTCCCTCTGTGATGAATCGATCAGAACTCCGGCTATCGGAACAAGAATGTTGTCGAACTTGGCACGCATGGCATTCTTCAGCTGCAGCCGGCGACTTCCCATCTTCAATTGGACACGCTCATCGTTGGGCAGGTTAATGGCGATGGTCTTGCTGCCCGCATTCATGTCGCCTGTGCTGTAAATGATATCATAGGCGTTGAGATCGGAGCCTGTGCCTGGTTTCTCCTTTTTGTATTTGGCATCTACCGGAAGTTGCTGTTGAAGTTGAGGGAGAAGGTAGGTAAACTTCTCCAGTTTTTTACTCCACTCCTTATCCTTTATCAGTACGGCACACTCATAGGCTGTTTTGTAGCCAAAAAGTTTATCTTCATAGTTCTCAATGGGGCCGACTACAATATCAATCGTGTTGGTTTTCATCTCCATCCAGGCGATGTCGGAAGGATAATAATCATCGGTCACCAGCGCTTCGGCTCTCATCTCCAGGTACTTCTTCAGGCCGGGATCTTCTGCCAGGGCTGATGCAGATTTCAACAAGCCGGCTGCTTTTTCAATCTGCTCCTGGTAAGCCTCGTGATACCAGACTGCTCTCAGGCTTCCGTCTTCTTCTCTCCAGATGAGGGTGTACTGGCTGGTTTTATCAGGATTATCCCACGCTTCAAACTCCTCTTTCGTCATCTCCTTCGGGTAGAAGTTGGCTCCCAGGGATTTTTCACCCCAATCGGGGAGAAAGGCTTTGTTGCCGTCAAGCCGCTCCCAGGGGCCATAATTGATTTCGGCGAACTTCCGGGCATTGATGTTGGTCAGGCTGTCGAGAAAGGGGACTTTGTTCTCGGCGAATGCCTGCTGCCAGAAGAGGTTATCCATGATCCGTGCAGCTTCGATCAGCATTGGGATCATCTTTTTTTCATTCTCCGTGAGGAGGGAGAGATCAGTGGTCAGCTGAACGACGGCAAACTCGTTGACCTTGGCCTGCATCAGGGAGTCGAATGCGATCTGTTCAGCAGTCCTTTTCTCCTGGTTGCAGCTTGTAAGAAATCCGATGGCCAGTATCGAAATGAAGAAAAGTGTTAAGAGAGTTTTCATTGGGATTGATTTTAAGGGGTTTAATGAATGTGTTGCTTTTAAATCCATATCTTTGTATGTTTGTCTTGAAAATTTTGAGCAAAGTTAGTGTTTAACCCTTCAAAACCCAAGTAAGTATGTCAGGAATTGTGTGGGCAATCATTATTGCCGTTTTAGTTCTGTTTTTTCTTTCCGGTATCCGGATCGTTCGTCCGACACATCGCGGTTTAATTGAACGCTTCGGGAAATACTGCCGGTTTGCTACCCCCGGTTTTAGCTGGATCATTCCTGGTATTGAAAAAATGTACCAGGTCAATATTACAGAGAAGATGATCGATGCCGAACCTCAGGAGATCATAACCAACGACAATCTCAATGCCAAGGTAGATGCACAGGTCTATTTCAAGATTAAGGCCGACGAAGAGAGCGTCAAAGCATCACAGTACAACGTGAACAGGATCGAATGGCAGATTGTCAACCTGGCAAGAACCACTCTCAGGAATATCATCGGGACAATGACATTAAAATCTGCGAATAGCGAACGGGGTAAGATCAACAAGGAGTTGCACAGTACGCTGCTGGTGGAGACAGCTCTCTGGGGGATTGAGATTATGCGTACCGAGTTAAAGGAGATCGATCCTCCTAAAGATGTTCAGGAGACGATGAATAAGATCGTAAAAGCGGAAAATGAGAAGATTGCTGCCATCGATTTTGCCACAGCTCAGGAGACTCAGGCCGATGGATTGAAGCGTGCAGAGATCCGGAAGGCAGAAGGGATCAAAATAGCAGCTATTTTGCGTGCGGAAGGAGATGCACAAGCGATTCAACTGGTAAACGAAGCCGCTGAAAAGTACTTCATTGGCAACGCCCAGTTACTCCGCCGGATCCAGATGCTGGAGGTAGCTTTACAGGACAATGCCAAGATCATCGTGCCAGAGGGCTCTGATCTTGTGAACGTACTCGGAGAGATGGCCGGGGTGATCCCACTGAAAAGTAAAAAAACTGAAGAGTAAACCGGCCCGGAGAAGGTTATTCCTTCAGTTTCTTTGTGATCACATCCAATAAATGATCTTTCGTCTGTTTGATGATCACAGCAGACTCCTCTTTGAACTTTCCCAGCTCATTGGAGATCAATGAATAGCCCTTCTGCAGCTCTGTTTTGAACTTCTCTACCTCCGCAT
>JADHVQ010000084.1 GCA_016783905.1 Bacteroidales bacterium
CTGGAATAAGGAGAATTAGTGAACTGGTGATCTGGCGAACTAAACTTATTTTCCCGATCCATCCGTGGATGCTCTTCGGATCCACCCTCCTTCTTACAGGAATTGTTATGTACTCCCTGTTCTGAAATTTCTTACCTTTGATGCCGGAAACACAACCTTTTGCATGGCCTTCTCAATCCGGAAAATCTTGAAGCGGTTCCTGAAATGGATGTTATGGTTTCTGGGAATGCTCCTGGTAGCAGAACTGGTGATCTATTTCATGGCCCCTATCTATATTTTTGAGGAACCCAAACCATTCTCAGGTGAGCAGTGGTTTAATCCTTACCACAACATCGACAGCGGGAACTGGCACCGGGCCAATTTTCACTTTCACACAAAACGATGGGCCGGGATCACAAGCGGAAAGGGTACGGAGGAGGAGTGCTACGAGCAATACAGGAAGCTGGGGTACAGTGTGGCAGCGCTCTCCCACTACCAGCACATCACCGAGTTTCAAAAAGACTCTCCTTTCTATATCCCTGTCTACGAACATGGATTCGGCGTCAGGAAGAAGCACCAGTTGCTGATCGGTGCGAAAAAAGTATTATGGCTCGATTACTTCCTGATCCAGAACGTGAACCACAAACAGCACATCATCAACCTCCTGAGACCTGCCAGTGAAATCGTAACCATCGCACATCCCGATTGGGCGAATGGATATTCTCCTGAGGATATGAGATACCTCTCCAACTACGATCTGATCGAAGTACTTAATAACAACTGGAACTCCTTTGAGCAGTGGGATGCAGCACTCTCAGCAGGGCGTCCCGTATACATCCAGGGCAACGATGACGGACACGACATCTATGATCCTTATGTGGTGGGACGGCGATGCACCTTCATCAACTCACCCACCCGGAACGTGGATGACCTGATCCGGAACCTTAAGTCGGGGAATGCGTTCGGGGCTGATATATATATGCGGGAACATGAATCATTCGATGAAAAAGAGGCACGGGCAAAAATGATCCCGAAGATCACAGAGGTATCCACCCGGAACGATACTCTCTGGGTGAAAACAGATACCGTGGCTTTGAAGTTTACTTTCATCGGTCAGGACGGGAAAGCCCGGAAGGTACAATACCTGACTGATACCGGCTGGTACAAACTTCAATCGGAAGACACTTATATTCGTACCGAAATTGTGTTCTTCAGTCAATACAGGCACCCGGGCACTATCTTCTACCTTAATCCCGTGTTCCGGTATAACGGGGATCCCCCTTCCAACAGGTTAACGGCTACCATCAACTGGGAACGGACATGGATCTTCCGGATCATGACGTTAGGGTCTCTTGCCGTTGGTCTCTGGCTGATTTTTCGTTACCGATGCAGAAAAACGGGCTTTAATAAGAGGGGTGCATGAACGAAGAACGAGCTATAACCCGGATATTGGTGATCTTGCTGGTGGTTTCGGCGGTGATCAGGGGCTTTATTGCCGGCTTCATCGAATTTGGATTCGATGAGGTTTACTACTGGATCTACGCCCTCTTCCCCGACCTTAGCCATTTCGACCACCCCCCGATGGTGGGATGGGCAATCCAGCTTTTCACCCTGAACCTCTGGTTGGACCATGAATTCTTTGTCCGGCTGGCAGATGTTGTGGTTGGAACCATCAATACCTGGGTCATATTCCGCATCGGATCGTTCATCAAAGATCCACGGACCGGTCTGTATGCGGCCTTCCTCTATACTACCTCTTTTTATGCGTTTGTGATCTGCGGCCTCTTCATCATGCCCGATGGCCCACAGAGCCTCTTCTGGTTGCTCACCCTCTGGTTTCTGCTCCGTTCCCTGCCGGATACCAGCTGCAGCCGGACAAGCCGGAACTTCCTCTTCCTGGCGGGGATCACCATCGGGCTGGCCCTTCTTTCCAAGTACCATTCGGCCTTTCTGCTCACCGGAGCTTTAATCTATATCCTGCTTTACAACCGCAAATGGTTCTCCGTAAAAGAGACCTGGTATGCCTTCATCATGGTCATCCTGATCTTCCTTCCGGTGATTATGTGGAATCTCGATAACAGCTTTATCAGCTTTACCTTCCACAAGGCCAGGACCACCACAGAGGGAAGTCAGTGGTTACATCCCGAGTTCTTTCTTGTGGAGATCCTGGGCCAGTTTTTCTACAACAATCCTGTCAACGTGGTACTGATCATCATGGCCATCATAGCTTTGAAACGCGGTGCCCGTTTCCTGAAAAAAGAGTATACCCGCCTGATCCTTTGGATCAGCCTACCCCTGGTGTCGGTCTTCCTGATCTTCGCCCTCTTTGCCCGTACCCTGCCACACTGGACCGGACCAGCCTACTTTGGTTTCATCCTCATTACGGCGGCCTGGCTCTCGGAACGCAGCAAAACAAACTATCGCCTGAAGCTCTTTCCATGGCCTATCGGCATCGCTATTCTCCTACTCCTTTCCATTCTCATCCTGGCCGTCGGACAAATCCGATTTGGCTGGATACCGTTGTCGAAGTGGGGAGCCAGGGACTTTACCCATGATGTGTACGGCTGGAGACAGTTAGGCGAGAAATTTGCACCCATTGCTGAATTTGACCGCGAACTTCTGCTGATCGACTCCCAGGCGCCCATCTTTACCTTCCGGTGGTTCCCGGCAGCCAACTACGATTACTACATTGCCCGAAAAACAGGGAACAGGGTCTATGCGCTGGGAAGCCTCGACCGCATTCATAAATATCACTGGATCAACAAGGAACGGGGCAATCTCCCCATCGGGATGGATGTCTATTACATCGCCCTCAGCGACGATTATGAAGATCCGCAGAAGCTCTATGGCGATCTGTTCACCGTGATCCAACCCTCGGATACGATCGAGATTACCCGCGGAGATGAACTGGTAAGAAAAGCCTTCATCTACCGGATGATTGGATTGAATGAAGATCTGGAGTTTGTGCCATCTGATAATGAAGAACAGACCCATCCGGAAGTAGAGCGCCTTCTTTTGTTCCAGCGTCAGATTCGGACCAGTACTGAGTGGATAAAGATCCTGCGGAAAAAGGCGAAAGAGGAAAAAGTCAGCATCGAAGTGATGATCGTCAGGGAGGCGAAAAAAATGCTGGATCGAGAAAAAGAGGTGAAACGGGACTTCCGGAAACTCGACAGCCTCGAAACAGCATTCCCAATCATGACGGCGGAGGATACCACGCTTCTTGAAAGAGAATAACAGGAAAAAGTCATGAAGTGATGGAGTGATGGAGTGTTGGAGAAAGTACAGGAACATTCCTCACCTCATTCCTCATTTCTCATTCTTCTATTCTTCGACCCTCGTCCCTCGTCCTTCGTCCCTCCTATTTTGGTCCTGTCATCTTGCTGGGATCCACGATTTTATCAAAATCCTCTTCCGACAGAAGGCCCAGTTCCAGGGTGGCCTCTTTCAGGGTCTTGTTTTCTGCGTGAGCTTTTTTGGCAATTTTTGCCGCGTTGTCGTACCCGATGTGCGGATTGAGGGAGGTGACCAGCATCAGGGAGTTCTGCAGATTCTTATTGATGGCTGGCAGGTTGGGCTCAATGCCAACCACGCAGTTGTCGTTGAAAGAAACCGCTGCATCCCCGATCAGCCGGGCCGACTCCAGCACGTTCTTGATCATCACCGGTTTGAACACATTGAGCTGAAAATGTCCACTGATGCCACCCACATTCACCGCCACATCGTTGCCCAGCACCTGGGCACAAACCATGGTGAGCGCTTCAGGCTGGGTGGGATTCACCTTCCCCGGCATGATCGATGATCCGGGTTCATTGGCAGGCAGGATCAGCTCTCCGATCCCGCAACGGGGACCTGATGCCAATAAACGAATGTTGCTGGCGATGTGCATCAGACTAACGGCCAGTGTCTTCAGGGCGCCAGAGGTTTCCACCATCGCATCGTGAGCAGAGAGCGACTCAAATTTATTGGGTGCTGTGATAAAGGGAAGGCCGGTGAGGTTTGCAATCTCTTTGGCTACCAGATCATCATACCCTTTCGGGGCATTCAGGCCTGTACCTACGGCTGTACCGCCCAGCGCCAGCTCTGCCAGGTGAGGCAGGGTGTTTTTCAGCGCATGGATCCCATGTTCCAGTTGGGATATGTAACCTGAGAACTCCTGTCCGAGCGTCAACGGAGTAGCATCCATCAGGTGTGTGCGACCGGTCTTGACGATATCGTCAAACTGCTCCTGCTTGGTTTTCAGCGTATCAATCAGTTTCTCTACTCCGGGAATCGTTGTCTTCACCACCATGGCGTAAGCAGCAATGCTCATGGCAGTGGGGAAGGTGTCGTTGGACGACTGACTTTTATTCACATCGTCGTTGGGGTGAACTGGTGACTTACCTACACCCAACTGGCCCCCATTCAGCACATGGGACCTGTTGGAGATCACCTCGTTGAGGTTCATGTTTGTTTGGGTTCCCGAGCCAGTTTGCCAGATCACCAGCAGGAACTGGTCGTCGAGCTTCCCCTCCAGGATCTCATCGCACGACTGCACAATCAGATTCTTTTTCTCATCAGGAAGAACACCCAGTTCGGCATTCACAATCGCGGCAGCTTTTTTCAGGATGGCCATCCCTCCGATCACCTCTTTGGGCATCGATCCGGGCTCTCCGATTTTGAAGTTTCCTAACGAACGCTGGGTTTGAGCCCCCCAGTATTTTTCGGCAGGCACCTCCACTTGACCCATCGTGTCAGTTTCAATACGTACTTTCATAGCACTGTCTTTTATAGGTTTATCTGTTGGTTATGATTGAAAGGTCTCCATGTTTTCAACCGGATCGCCGATCACGGCCTTGTAATCCCGCTCCACGATAGGCCGCATGATCAGCTTCGGATTTTCCACCAGGATCCGGATCCATTCGTGATCATTGAATTGCTTCCCTTTAAGGTTTTTCCTGTAATACTCCTCCTGCTTTCTGACGATCTCCTCCGGCTTCAGGTTGAGCTTCACCAGTAGTTTTTCGAGCTCTTTCTCCGTCAACGGATTCTTCAGGTACTCCACCAGCTCAAACTCGACTCCTTTCTCCTGGAGGTACTGAAGCCCGGCTCTCGATTTCCGGCATTTGGGATTGTGGTAGATACGGATCATATAATTATTTGCTGCCGAACTCCATGAGGTAGGCTTTGATGAACTCATTCAGCTCCCCGTCCATGACAGCCTGTACATTTGAGGTCTCGTAGTCGGTTCGGAGATCTTTTACCATCTTGTAAGGGTGCATCACGTAATTGCGGATCTGACTGCCCCACTCGATGCGCTTCTTGCTGCTTTCAATTTCAGCGATCTTTTCACCTTTCTTGCGGAGCTCGATCTCGTACAATTGTGATTTAAGCATCCGCAAAGCCTTCTCCCTGTTTTGCCCCTGCGACCTTGTCTCCTGGCATTCGATGATGATACCGGTAGGTTCGTGTTTCAGCCTGACCGCCGTCTCCACCTTGTTGACATTCTGTCCGCCCGGGCCACTCGACCGGAAGGTATCCCACGTGATATCAGCCAGGTTGATCTCTATCTCGATGTCATCATCAATCTCCGGATAGGCATATACCGAGGCGAATGAAGTGTGGCGCTTGTGATTGGCATCAAAAGGCGATAACCTCACCAGCCGGTGAACGCCGTTTTCACCCTTCAGGTACCCGTAAGCATAATCCCCTTCAAACTCCAGCGTCACCTGTTTGATCCCGGCCACATCCCCCTCCTGGAAATCGAGCTCCTTAACGGCATAGCCATTCAGCTCGCCCCAGCGGATGTACATCCGCATCAGCATCTGTGCCCAATCCTGGCTCTCCGTACCACCGGCGCCCGAGTTGATCTGCAGGATGGCATTCAGCCGGTCCTCTTCCCCGCTCAGCATATTGCGGAACTCCAACTCTTCCACCAGGTTAAGGGTCTGCTGGTAATGCATATCCAGATCCTGTTCACTCCCTTCTCCCTCTTCAAAGAACTCAAAGATCACCTTCAGGTCTTCTAAACTCTGATTCGCTTTTTGATAGGCATCCGTCCAGAACTTTTTGTTCCGGATAGCCTTCATCATCTTTTCTGCCTCTTTAGGGTTGTCCCAGAAAGATGCTTCCTGTGTCAGTTTCTCCGCTTCCCCAATCTCGGTAATCTTCCTGCCGATGTCAAAGGAACCTCCTCAGAGCTTCCACCCTTTTACTTAAATCTTTAATATCTTCCTTATCAGCCATATCAGATGTTGATAGATTGAATCATCCGGAGAACGAGGTCTGATTCAAACCCTTTCCCCACAACAAAATTGATAATTTTCTCCCGTTTATTCACTGTTTTCCCCGGATTTATTTCCTGATTCTTTTTAATGATCAACGTCCGGATCGTATCCAGGTATTGTTCCTCATCGATCTCCCGGAGTGCGATTGAGATAACAGGTTCAGAAAGCTGCCTGGCACGAAGCTCATAGGTGATCCGGTTCCGGCCCCATCTGTTCACCCTGAATTTGCCTCTCACAAAAGCATTGGCAAACCGCTGGTCATCGATCAGCTCCTCCTCTTTCAACTGCTTCAGGAGTTTCTCCTGCAAGCTCTTCGGCACCTTCCATGCACGCAGCTTTTGCACCACATCGAGGCTGCAGCGTTCCTGATAAGCGCAGAAGCGTTGTAGTTTTTGAAGGAGAGATTCAGGGGAGGGATTCATGGAAATTATCGTGAATGACGTTCACTTCTGCTTCTCAAACACATCCACCTCCCTGAAAAACACCGGCCCATGCCCCCCGCTGTCGCTGACGAAGAGCAGGTAGCGACAGGTGGTTGGTTGTTCGGAGAGGATACGCCAGACGGCTTTCCCACCTCCCCAGAGATCCATGGGTTTGACGAAGGTGATCAGGCTCCAGCCCGCAGTAGAGGGATTCCCTGTCAGGTTCGGATTGGATTTGTCGGGATAACCCCAGATGGAAAAGGATTGCGCCCCACGGGAGAGGTCGAGAGAGGAAAAGATATGCAGGCTGTCAACCTCAATGGATCGCTGCAGATCCAGGACCAACCGTCCTTCTCCTTCGGAATACCAGACATCACGGGCCGAATCTGCCGGTAACAGATCAAACATGCCATCGGTGATCACAGATACCGGGACCAGGGACCAGGGTTCACGCCCCGGATCCGTCGACTCACTTCCAAGGTAGCGTACGGTAACGCCGTTGGGTCTCAGCACGCTGGCGTAATCTTTGGTGGTGACCTTCACCGGCAGCTCCTCCACATTTCTTTTTCGTGAGACTATTACGCTGGATGTCGGGACCATCCCGGGCGTCACATACCGGTCAGCCAGGTTCAATTGCACCCTCTCCCTCCCGCTGAAATCGTCATAGAGTGGATTCACAACGCGGATATCATGATAAGGATCCTCAGCCAGCGTCAGGGCAAAGATCTTTACCGAGGGATCTTCCGGCAACCGGACCGATCCGGTGGAAGGATCTACCTCCAGCCCGTATTTGTATATGTAGGCGTACCGGTAGGGGATGTTGGCGCTGTCGTTGTGAAGATGGGGCGTATACCATGCCACCTCGTTACGTTTGATATATCCCGGTTCGATGCTGCTGACCTGGCCGAACTGGTCCCAGATCCGGTTGTCATATTGCCCGATGTTCCCGGAAAAGCCCTGGACCCGGAGGGACTCTTTGGATCGCCCGGCTCTAAAGATGACGGTAGTATCCTTTTCGGCAGAAGCCAGGATATAGAGCTTGTTGAAATGCCCGGTTTTCGGAATCCCGATCTTCTGCCCGTTGCAGGCCAGGACATTGTTTTGTCCGTCGGCTGTGCCGCCCAGGATGAACCGGATGCCATCCACGGAAAGCTCTTCCGGGAAGAGTTCAGCCGGGATGGTAAAGGATGTCTCGCCGAAGTGTCCGTTGGTGCGGTTTGTATCGGGAGAGAGTACATCCTGGTCATAAATGAAAACCAGCGGGGTGGAAGCAGATTGAACCAGGGTGTTGGAACTCCTCTCTAATGAGATGGAGAAAGTTTTCAGTTCAAACGGCGACAGGGAGAAATGCAGGACCCCCTTTTCCGGGGTGAGGGCAGTAAGTAGCCGTTCCTGTCCGTCAACTTCATTGGCCGAGATGATCTTCTCATGCATCGAAAGTGTAACATCGCGGATGTATTCACCGAAAAGTTCCTGCACGCGGACGATAACTGCGTGGCCATTTTCACGTAGTTTCATGGCCCGGATAGCTACCTGTGAGGTGTCAAGGGTGGCGAAGGAGATTCTCCTTCCAAGAAATCCTGGATGGGAGGTAGTCTGGAATGCGATCAACGGCTGATTGACGGCCCTTCCCTGCCACTCCGACAGACCTCTTCTCCAGTCGCCGGCATGGCCGTAGATCCCATAGGTGAACTCATGAATCCCCCAATCCTGAGTTGCCTGATCATGGTATTCATTGGAGGTGGGAGTATAAAGCAGGGTTAACCGGAGGGTGGAGTCGTTGGGCATGTCGGAACCGAACTTGCAATCTTCCAGGATCGTGATCCCGTAACTCCCCGACCGGTCGGTTAGGTCGAACCATTCCCGGGAGGGAACTTCATATTTTTTCGGGTGGTTGACAGGGCGCTCAATGGTGCCGAGTCCAAGGTTATAGGTAGCTCTATTGTTAGAAGCTGTCAGAGGGAAGGTTGCTTTCAGGCTGACTCCCTTCGATTGCCACTTCACTTCGTTGCTGATGGTGATGCGGGCTCCGGCCTCTCCGGCAGCCAGCCGGACCCACTGGGTGAATACCGAATTTCGTGCCTGTCGTTCAATTTTGTAAGTGGCCCTCACCGGGCCGGTTTCTACCAGGGTTGTTTTAGCAGGGCCCTCCACGGTTCCGATGGGTGGTTCTTTCCGGTTGTCCCAGTCCATGTTCCAGGCGGGCCAGTACCGCGGGTGCTCTTTCAGGAACTCCAGCCTCATGTTTCCCGAAAGCAGCTCTTTGTCGAGCCTTTTATCCAGGATGCTGTGGATGTCGCCATCGGTACTGAGGAGAATGCGGTAGGAGTCATTCTCCAGGCTGAGACGCCCGGCCCGGAGCCCTGCAGTAAGCTCAGAAGGCTGTTTGGTCGATCGTACATCGTAACAGCACAGACCCAGCGAAGGTACCCGTGCCAGAAAAAGAAGTTGAACG
This sequence comes from Bacteroidales bacterium, assembly GCA_016783905.1. Lineage (GTDB taxonomy): Bacteria > Bacteroidota > Bacteroidia > Bacteroidales > FEN-979 > QYOJ01. The sequence continues at coordinate 9,123 of JADHVQ010000084.1, forward strand.
GTAGTCCTGGTACGAACTGTAACCTGGCTGAGAACCTCATTCCCATCAGGGTCATATACACGGATGTTATCGGGAGCGCCATCAGGGTAACGCAGGATTGCCTCCACCACATCCTCCCGTTGCCGTGACAGGGGATTGTAAACCACTACGGGGATTCCTTCCGTTTGGGTCTCCATCGCCCGGATCACCGCCCCGGCCGAACTCTCAAGTACAGAAGCAAACAAATTCATGGCCAGCACTTCGTCGTTCCAGGCATATTCATAAGCCGACGGAATGGAAGTACCCGGCAGGATATCGTGCATCTGGCAACCCAGCACCAGCCACCACGCCTCATTCAACCGCTCTTTGGGATAGGGGATGGCTCCCAGGTGATCGGCCATCACCGCCAGAGGTTCAGCAGCCTGGGCCAGCAATTCATTTTTCCGGTTCCATCGTTTCATGATTGCCTGGGAGGTGATCGATCCGGCTGAATGTTCCGTCAGCAGCAGATCACCGGAATAGGAGGGGAGCCGGGCTGCCTGTTCCGGGGTGAGGTCCCGGAAGAGTCGGTCACTGGAAGAGAGGTAGACCTGGATTTTACTGTCTGGATGGCTCAGACTGCCAATGGCATGTTGCACGTCTTCTTCGCGGGGAGCGCCACCCACATCGCCCACACCATAATAACGGAAATCGGCAAAAACACCATACTTCCTGCCATTCATCAGCACCCGGTCTGACCAGTACCGGGAGGTGTCGAGCCGCTCCTGGATGCGACCGGTATACGTGGTGGCATTAAGGGCTGAAACAATCCCCTTCCCATCCGGGCCAACCCAGTTCCCGATGTTGAAAGGGATGCCGACTGCCGATCCCCATTCCAGCTTCTGGGTGGAAAAACCTTTCAATCCGCAGTGATTCAGCACACTGGGAAAATGTGCCTGAAACCCAAAACAATCGGGAAGCATGAAATCGACGCTCTCCTTTCCGAACTCAGACCGGAAATAGTTGTTCCCGTAAAGAACCTGCCGGATGATCGACTCAGGGGAGGGAATATTCGGATCGCACTCATCCACAGAGGATCCCCCCACAAACCAACGATCGTGGTATATCCATTTTTTCAGCTCCTGGTATCGAAGCGGATAATACTCTTTCATCATCCGGTACCGACGGGCTCCGGTGAAGGTGAA
>JADHVQ010000085.1 GCA_016783905.1 Bacteroidales bacterium
CTGCCAGTAGTCGAAATCGGTCGTGATCATGAAGGTAAAGACCGATTTGCCGGGTGGAGCCATGGTGGGATCCATGTTGTAAATACGGTAATAAAGGTACCTGATCTCATCAGGGCCGATGGTGAAAGGTCTCTTTATGGCAATGTTCTGGCTGAAGGGTTCCTTGGAATAATCTGCGTCCACTCCCAGCGAGAGATAGACCAGGGGCGGGAAGAGAATGTATTTGGAATAGGCTTCCACTACAGCCGGACTGGTATATTTACCCTGGAGCCAGTTGAAGATGGTGGTATGGCCGTCAGCAGCCGAGATGATCACATCTCCCCGGTATTCGGAACCATCATCCAGTTGAATCCCAACAGCCCTGTTACCTTCGACCAGGATGCCGGTTACCCTCGATTTGAAATGGATAAACCCACCCAGCTTATGGTAACGGTTCCCGATGGATTTAATGAATTCGAGCGATCCGCCAATGGGATAGCCTGCTTTCTTTGTTGCCATAAGAGCAAGTGTCCATAGCAGGAATGCACTGCAGGTCTCGCCCCAGTCAAGCCCATTGATGAAAAATTCACGGAGAACAGGATTGGTAAACTTCCCGGCCAGTTCCCGGATGGGTTTCCGGTATTTGTAAATCATCCAGATGCTGCGAAGGGTTGGCCAGATACCCTTCAAGGAGATCTCGGGCGGCATCTCATTTTTCATCAGGATTTTAATGTCCCTGACAATCCGTTTGATCTGCTTCTTGTCCTCCGGAGCAATGGCAAGCATCTCCTCCCCAAACCGGTCGGGATCGGTATAGACCGTAAAGGAGCGGTCCGCTTCATCGACCACCCTGGTGAAAAAGTCATACGTGACCATTTTCTTTCCCTGCACCGCACCGATCTCTTCCCACAGCGGGTAATAGCTGGAGGAGGGGTCGCTCCCAACCAGCCAATGGAGGCATCCGTCGAAGGTGTATCCCTTCCGTTTCCAGCCGGTGCAAAGACCTCCGGCGATCGCATTCATCTCGAAGATCTCCGACTGGTAACCGTTCATCTGGGCGTAGCAACCGGCAGAAAGCCCTGCGATACCTCCGCCAATGATCAGGATTTTTTTTGGCATATTGTCCTTGCTTTGTATTCTTTCGTCAAATATACTACGAAATATTTTGGAACCTTCGGGCTGTCAGGATAATTTTAGTTCTCGTAAAGGCGTGGAGGACAGCGAAAACTGGATATATTGGATGTTAATTCGGTTATTTCTTCCCCTTTGCCCTCACCACCGCCTGCGCAGCTGCCAGTCGGGCAACCGGTACGCGAAACGGGGAACAGCTTACATAGTTGAAACCCAGCTGGTAACAGAACTCCACCGATGCGGGTTCTCCACCATGTTCTCCACAGATCCCGATCTTCAGGTCTTTCCGGGTTTTGCGACCTTTCTCTACGGCGATCTTTATGAGCTCGCCTACCCCTTCGAAATCGATTACCTGGAACGGATCGAACGGAAGGATGTGTTTCTCCAGGTAGTCGGTGAGGAATCCCCCGATGTCATCACGAGAGAAACCGAAGCACATCTGTGTGAGATCGTTCGTGCCGAAGGAGAAGAACTGTGCGGTTCGTGCAATCTGGTCGGCCGTGAGACACGCCCGCGGGATCTCGATCATGGTGCCGACCAGATGAGGGATCTCTTTGATCTTTAGTTTCGTGCACACCTCCTGGTAGACCTTCCCGATCAGTTCAAACTGATGCTTCAGCTCCTTCTCAGTACACGTCACAGGAATCATGATTTCGGGGAATGGATTCTTTTCGGCTTTCAGCAGTTCGGCAGCGGCTTCAAAAATAGCCCGAACCTGCATCTCCGTGATCTCGGGATAGGTGATCCCCAGGCGTACACCGCGATGTCCCATCATCGGGTTGGTTTCGTCCAGGGCTTCGGCCCTACGGTCGAACTCAAATGCCGAAATACCCAGGCTCTCTGCCAGTTGTTTCCGTCCATCCTTGCTGTGCGGGATAAACTCATGCAACGGGGGATCGAGCGTACGGATGGTGACCGGAAAGCCGTTCATCGCCTCCATCGTTTCTTTCATGTCGGATTTTACATAGGGGAATAGTTCATCCAGCGCTTTCCGGCGTTCGGCTTCCGATTTTGAAGCGATCATCTTCCGAAGGAGGAAGAGGGGTTTTTCGGCATCTGTTCCATAGAACATATGTTCCGTCCGGAAGAGGCCGATCCCTTCGGCGCCAAATGCCCGGGCTTTGGTGGCGTCTTCCGGCGTGTCGGCGTTGGTGCGAACCTTCATGGTACGAACGGCATCGCACAGTTTCATGAATGCCTGGAAGTCGGGATTCTCTTCTGCGGCTTTGATCATCGGCATCTTCCCGTCATAGATGTATCCCTTTGATCCATTGAGGGAGATGAAATCACCCTCCTTCAGGATATTGCCATCGATGGTGAGGGTTTTCCGTGCAGCTTCGATCTTCAGTCCACCGGCGCCTACGATACAGCATTTTCCCCAGCCACGGGCAACGAGTGCGGCATGACTGGTCATCCCCCCTCGGGCGGTAAGAATGGCTATGGCAGACCGCATCCCTTCAATGTCTTCGGGATTGGTCTCTTCTCTGACCAGGATGACATGCTTCCCTTTCTTTGCCCATTCGACGGCGGCTTCCGAAGTGAAAACAATCTGTCCGGTGGCTCCACCGGGCCCGGCAGGAAGTCCTTTGGCAAAGGGTTTGGTAACGCTTTCAGCGGCTGGATCAAGGATCGGATGCAGGAGTTCGTCGAGCTGGCCGGGCTCTACCCGGATCACAGCCTCCTCTTTGGAGATCAGCTTCTCCCGGTACATGTCGAGGGCCATCTTCACCGCGGCCGGACCGTTCCGTTTCCCTACACGGCATTGAAGCATATAGAGCTCTCCATCCTGTATGGTGAACTCTATATCAAGCATGTTTTTATAGTGCTTCTCCAGGTTGAGCTGGATCTTGTCCAGGGCTTTGTAAACTTCGGGCATGGCCGTTTCGAGCGACTCCAGATGGGCGGTGTGCTCGTTTTTGCCCACCTCATTGATGGGATTCGGGGTACGAATTCCGGCCACCACATCTTCTCCCTGCGCATTGGCAAGCCATTCACCATAGAAATAATTTTCTCCGGTTGCCGGATTTCGGGTGAAAGCCACCCCGGTGGCAGAGCTGTCACCCATGTTGCCAAAGACCATCGACTGTACATTGACGGCGGTGCCCCATTCGTCGGGAATCCCTTCGAAACGGCGGTATGAGATTGCACGTTTGCCGTTCCAGCTTTGAAAAACGGCGCCAATGGCTCCCCATAACTGCTCCATCGGATCTTCCGGAAAGGGTTTTCCGAGGACCTCCTGGACCTTCTGCTTGTAAATGGCAATCAACTTTTTCAGGTCATCTGTTGTAAGTTGTGTATCGCTTAAATAACCCTTACTCTCCTTCATTTTATGCAGTTCACGTTCCAGCTGAACACGCACACCCTTGCCCTCTTTCGGTTCCATACCGGCAGCCTTCTCCATCACCACGTCAGAGTACATCTGGATCAAACGGCGTTGCGAATCATAGACAAACCGGGGATTGCCGGTCTTTTTAATCAACCCTTCCCGCGTCACATCATTCAATCCCACGTTCAGTACGGTCTCCATCATGCCCGGCATGGAGGCGCGGGCCCCCGACCGGACAGATACCAGCAAGGGATTCTTTTTGTCACCAAAGATGGCCCCCATCTCTTTCTCAGTCTTTTTGAGTGATTCGGTGATCTGTTTCTTCAGTTCGGGAGGATATTTTTTTCCGTGTTCGTTAAAGTAAGTACAAACTTCTGTTGTGATAGTAAAACCGGCGGGCACCGGCAGCCCTATATTCAACATTTCAGCCAGGTTTGCACCTTTTCCCCCAAGCAGATTTTTCATCTTCGCGGTGCCATCGGCTTTCTTTCCGCCAAAAAAGTACACGTACTTCTTCTCTTTCACATCTTTTGACATAATTATAGGTTTTATAGTGATCGTTAAAGGGTGCAAAATTACGAAGAATTTCCGCTTCTCCGGTAGAAATAGAAGATCAAATTCAGTAGTCGATCTTCCCGATATTATTCATATTCCACAGGATCCACTGCTGCCGCTCAAGAAGGTAGGGAGTGGGATTAACGGGATTTCTTCTCCTGGGATCGGGCAGGATGGTGGCGATCAGGGCAGCCTCCCCGCGTGTCAGTTTGGAAGCAGGTTTATGGTAGTAAGTCCGGGCGGCGGCTTCGGCGCCGTAGATCCCTTTCCCCATCTCGATCACGTTCAGGTAGACCTCCATGATCCGCCGTTTACTCCATGAAAGTTCGATGAGGAAAGTGAAATAGACCTCCAGCCCTTTTCTGATCCACGACCTTTGAGGCCAGAGAAAGACATTCTTGGCCGTTTGCTGGGAGATGGTGCTGGCTCCCTGAAGCCGTTTTCCCTTTTGCTTTTCGTTATATTCCTGAGCTTTCTCAATGGCATCGAGATCGAATCCGAAATGTTCCAGAAAGCGGTTATCTTCTGAAGCGACCACTGCCAGTTGTAGGTTTGGTGAGATATCCCGGAGCGGGACCCAGTCTTTGCAGAGCCGGTGTGTTTGCCCTTTAGAAGGCTTCTCCATTAGCCTGACAACCATCAGCGGGGTGATAGGCGGGGGAACGAATTTATAGAGCAGCACAAAGAAAACTGAGGAGCCAAAGAAGGCGATGACCAGGTAGAGGGCAATCCGGAAAAACCATTTACGGAAGTTGCGCATCGTGGTGAAATCTATGGCAAAGGTATAAGTATTTTGGGAGAAGTCATATCTGAAACAACTTTGCCGGAGTATCGGGTTTTCAGCCATCCGTAGTCGGCCCGACCTCGGGAATTGGCTCGGTATATGGTTGATTGCATAATATCCTGATTTATTTTCCGTTCAGGAATTCCTCAGCCAACAATTCCCCCAGGTTTTTAGGAATAAAAAAATGTTGGAGAGGCACTACATAAATAGCAGGAGAGAGAAGAGGGATCGTATTAACCACCTTCTCTTTACGGAAAATGGTGATGTAGTCAGTAGAAGCTTCGATTTCAGCATGGATTTTTGCATCTTTTTTTGGACGGATAATCAGCTTTGCAGAGGTGCTATCTGCGTGGGCGATTTCCCAATCCAGGCCCTTTAATGCAATTGTATCTATACAAAAATGGCTGGTGGTCAATGAGTCCAGATCCGGAGTATCCAGGATCTCTGTCATGTAATGATGAAGTTCCGTGCTTTTTATTACTCCTCCAGGCCTGTAATTACCGGGATGATACACTGCCAGCATCACATCTTCTCCGGTATGTCCATGAGTGGTAAATCCCACATAGGTGTTTTTACTGATGAGTGTGGCAACGGTAACAGGTAACAGGTATTTGTCTGTCGAGTTCAGAGCGTTATTCACCTGCTGAATCTCCTCCTCGGTTAACCGGATACCGGTGTTCTCGAAAAAGATATTGTCTGTTTCAGCCGGATTAGCTAGTATGAATCGGGTAATTCCTTCACCTGTCAATTTACAGTCCCGCAACGGTTGGATCAGGTCGTTGATAGGTAGCACATCATACGTGCTGTCAGAACGGCTGTTCCCGAGACTGATCCCGCTGTTCCCGTGATCCGGAGCGATCACCACAGCGGTGTAGCCATCCCGGTTGGCAAAGTCCATCGCCTCTTTCACGGCATCATCGAAGGCCAGGAATTCGGTGATGACACCAACCGGGTCGTTGGCGTGGGCCGACCAGTCGATTTTGCTTCCTTCCACCATCAGGAAGAAGCCATTTGGGTTCTCAGTCAGAAGTTTAATAGCCTTCCTGGTCATCTCCGCTATTGAAGGAACTTCAGCCGGATTCCTGTCCAGGTTGTTGGGCAGGTAGTCCTCTGCAAACAGGCCATAAACCAACGTATCGGCAGGTGTAAGTGCTTCAAACTGATCAACGGTTGTCACCAATTGATAGTTCCGGGTACGGAGCACATTCAAGAGATCAAGGCCATCTTTTCGTTTCGCCGGATCAAGGTACTGCAATCCACCTCCGAAGACAATATTCAGGTGATTGTATACCATCTGGATGGCAATGGCCTCTTCGTTATCCCTGTCAGGGGTGTGAGCCGTGAAATCTGCTGGCGTAGCGTGGGTGAATTCGGAAGTCATCACTATTCCTGTAGATTTTCCCTGGAGCTTGGCTGCCTCCAGGATGGTGAAGAGGGGATGGTAGGCCCGCAGGGGATCCACTTCAACCAGGTCTTTTTCCTTGCCGGACGAAACCGGATAGGTGGCCACAAACCCGGTATTGGACAGGTAACCTGTTGCAAAGGTGCTGCCTGTGGGAGCAGAATCCCCGATGGGGGAGTCGGAATTGTACGTGGAGACCATTCCACAGATATGCGGATCAATGGCCAGCCGGCAGTTGTCAGCCACACACGCTCCGAATTTATACCATCGTGCAAGCGCTAAAACGGAGCTGCTGGTTCCGTCGGGGATCATCATGATCAGGTTCCTGACCTTCTCCTGGGAATGGAGATGGGTGATAAGAGTGAACAGAAACACGCTGAATAAGATGCGAAGCTTCATGGATCAATATTTTCAGCCAAATTACAAATTAATGCCATCACCTTTCAGCATCCAAGAATGTTGATGTTCAGGTTTTTCATTTCAATGCCCGTGAAAGGAGTCCCTACAACAGTAAATATACCATCATCATTCCGGCACAGAAAAGTTGCCCCTTCTCCGAGTTCATTCATACCACATATCAGGAGGTCCAGATCATCGTCGTTGTCGTAATCGCCCCAGCAACTACCTCCGTTATTCACTCCGGGGATCGTTATGGAGATAAGTTGGAAACTCTGGCTGATGCCTGTTTGTCCTGCCAGGACCAGTAAGATCAGTAGAAAATATAGTTGTCTCATGCGATTAAAGCATATATGTTTATAAATACATTTACAAAGATACATTTTTTTAACGTGAAGCCTCTTCCACGGCTTCATAAAAAGTCAAGGGACGACCTCCAAGGATCCGGTGAAGACGGTCATTACGGGCCACCACCTCCACCCGCATGCTGCTTACCAGGTGATTTGCCAGTGGAAAGGAGGCAGGGGTAAACAGAAACAGCCATACGGATGAGAGACGGGGAAATAAAATCTCCTTGTATGTCATCACGTCCGGACCGCCAATATCATAGTTTCTGTCGAAGCACTCCTCTTTGAACAGAACTTTTTCAAGGCAATAGAGTACGTCCCGGATGGCAATGGGTTGGGAGCGGGTCAACAACCAGTGTGGCCCTATCATCACCGGCAATTTGGCCGTTTTCCATCAGGACAGGCAACAATCGTCTGCCAATATACCCGGTAGCTCCTGTCAGAAGAATCTTCAACGTGTGGAGAGTTGGTTTCTTACTTCAAAGGTACAAATATAAATGCAAACATCTAGATTTCTGCATGTTAATAAATTCACAGATTAAATAGTTTTATCTTTGGTGCCACAATAAACTCACAATCCATCGTGAATAAGGTCAACATTTCAGAAAAACTAAGCCAGATCAACGATCACTGGAATCCCAGGATTGCCGGAGAGTTGAATGGTCAGCAAATCAGATTGGTGAAAGTCAAAGGCGAATTTCCATTCCATAAGCATGATCACGAAGATGAGATGTTCCTGGTAATCAAGGGATCATTGATCCTGGATTTTCGGGACAGACAAGTCGATCTGGCGGAAGGTGAGTTCCTCATTGTCCCTAAGGATACCCTTCACAGACCGGTTGCAAAAGATGAGGTGCAGTTGATGATGTTTGTAACATCCGAAAATGTGAATACGGGTGATTTGAAAAATGAACGGACGCTGCCGGCTGATTCGCTTGAGAAGATTTAATCTTCTTCGGGCCATCATTGGCATCTTTACCACCATGATGATCAGCGTGTTTGGGTTCGCTTTCTGGGATCGAAAGCTATCACTGGCACCCTTGAAGAAGCAGGATCAGAAAATCCTTACTGTTCTGGTGGATTATGCTAAAACCCAGCCTAAACTTTCCGAGATACTCAAAAATGCTGGACTTTTGTAGGGAGGTTCTTTAGTCCTCAGTCCACAGTCTTCAGTCATCAACTTACCAGCTCACCAGTTCACCAATTCACCAAGTTCTCTATAACGTCGTTGAAAGAAATTCCCGGATATGCATGTGTTCAACACCCTTGAACCCTCCCTCAATGAGATCATCCATCGTCACAACAATCTTTCGGAAATTATCAGGAATCTTCAACAGGTTTCCAAACTCGCGTTCATGTGTCTGATTATCTATGATTCGATAGGCAACCTGAATGTAAATACGGGTCTGTCCTTTTCTTCCGGTAAAATCAATCTCTCGTTCTTCAAGTTCCCCGAAAAAAATTTCATACCTGTTTCGTTGAAGATGTTTAAAAACCAGATTCTCCAGAATCTTTCCCATATCCGCAAGGGTATATCCCCAGATGGCATGCCGGATCCCGAGGTCTTCAAAGTAGAATTTATTCCCCCCTTCAAATATCTTCTTTCCGGCAATGCCCATTCGTTTGATGCCATAAATCAGGAACGCATCCTGAAAGTGGCCCAGGTAATCAATGATTACTTTCGGAGATAACATGATTTTTTGCGATTTCAGGTAGTCACTGATCTTTTTGGCAGAAAAACGACTCCCGAGATTATCCATTAAAAAGAGGATCAGATTTTCCAGCAACGTTGTGTTTCTAACCCCGAATCTACTGATAATGTCTTTGTATAGAATGGTGTTGTAAACACTCCGGATATATTCATAGATGACCATACTATCATCAGGTAAATTAACTAAATAGGGTAAACTGCCATGCCGTATATACCGGAGCAGTGATTCATTGGTGTTTGGGAGATTCTGAAACGTTAGAAACTCCAGGTAGGAGAGTCCGGATACATGAAATTCAATATATCTTCCACTGAGCAATGTCGCAAACTCGCCTGAAAGCAGATTTGCATTACTTCCTGTACAAAAAATTTCAGCTGAATCGGAAGCCTGAATGTGCCTCAATGCTTTTTCAAAATCAGTAATATCCTGTATTTCGTCGATAAAAAGAAAATTTGGTTTTTCTTTGTCAAGCTTCGTGTTTACAAAGGAGATCAGATCCTCATCCGTTTTTATCTGGCTGAATTCATGTAATTCTTTATTGATATAAATCAGGTTCACATCAGGCACGGATTCCGTAATTTTATCTATAAGCTGGTAAAGAAGATAGCTTTTACCAACCCTGCGCTGGCCTGTAAGCACCTTGATCAGATCTTTGCCAATAAAAGGTATTATGGAATCAATGTACCCATCACGGTGGAGATACCTCTTCATAACTTATCGTATAAGTAAAACATTTTACAAATATAATAGAATATTTTCTTATATGAAAAATAATTTTCATTCCTCATTCGTAATTTTCTTTATAGTATTACCTTTGTGTCATAAACCGGATTAAGTACTACTGGGCCATCATTGGCATCTTTACCACCATGATGATCAGCGTGTTCGGCTTTGTCTTAATCCTGAAAAACACAAGGCTGCTATAGGCAGTCCGCAGTCCTCAGTCCTCAGTCTGCAATCTGTAGTTGACAATTACTCCTTCAATTCTTTCTCCAGGGTCGTTTCAATAAATTTATTCAACGACATCCCTTGTTGTATCGCTTTCTGATAGGCAAGTTTATGTATAGAGGGTTTCACTCTGACATTGAAACTCCCTTTAAAAGGTTTATCGGGTCGGACACCCTTTTCTTCGCAAAAGTTGATATAATCATCCACGGCCTCTTCGAATGCCTTTTTTAAATCATGTGCATTGTCCGACTCAAATGTTATCAAATCATTGATGTGCTCAATTTTCCCGTAGAACACTTCATCTTCAGCGGAAAAGCTGACGGATCCGATATAATTTTTATAGGTGAGTGTATTCATTGTAGGTAAAGTTTCTGGGTAGCCTGAGGAGTTTTTCTTTTAGTTTTTCATGCCTGCTCATGAATCTTAGTTTGTTGCAAATATACGAAATTTAGTTGAATTTGCAACTATAAATAAGTTGCATTTTAATAAAAATAGAAATCCTGAAACGGGAGTCCTCAGTCCGCAGTCCGCAG
>JADHVQ010000086.1 GCA_016783905.1 Bacteroidales bacterium
GATACGATTTTATTAAATGTCAGGGATACATTAGATAAACGTGACTACATAATAACAGCTTCTGTATTGGAAGGAAAAATGAATGGGAATGGAGTAGAGGTTGGTACAGAGGAAACCTTTCATTGGGAAGGTGAGCGTATTGATTTCTTGTGGAAACAGTCTATGTCACAGGCTGTGGTTCCATTGTACGAGTATCAAAATGAGTATGGGGAATATTACTACTCGACTGATTCCGGATTACTGCAGATGAAACGGTCCGAGAAACCCATCTGCCATGTCTGGAGAAATCCTTCCACAACACTGACATTGGATTTTGAAGCAAAACCATTACCCTTTATTAAATAGTTCTTAAGAATCTTCTGATCAACAATCTGCCTGTTCGCAGGGAATCATCCTGAAAAAGGGTGCTTCGTTAACAGCCAGTTTTATAGCCAGTGATACAGCAATCTGTACCGTGGCCATAGTTGAAAGAATAGAGATACACTACACCATCCCAGATATAGCGATATGGTTCGATGGTGCAGTGGTGCAGTGGTGCGGTGGTGCCGGGGGGATAATGAGGATTATATCGTGAGAGTAACAGATTTCACCGAATTCTTTTTTTACTGTTTCAAAGATCGCTTAGATTTGGGCTTTCAAACGCGAACTCTATATGAAACTCTATCTCTATTTGTTTACCCTATGCTGCCTGGTTATCCCCACAGGCATCTTTTCCCAGGAGGTACTGCAATGGCGTGGTGCCGACCACACCGGTTTGTATCACGATACCGGACTGCTTCAACGCTGGCCCGATGGCGGGCCCGAACTCATTTGGGAATTTGCAGAGCTGGGAAACGGCTACAGCTCCCCGGTAATCACCGATGAAAAGATCTATGTGAATGGTGAAATCGATACCGTTACTTGCCTCTTTGCGCTTGACAGGACGGGAAAGTTTCTCTGGAAAACACCCATCGGGAAAGAGTGGACCATCAATTATCCGGGTTCACGCTCCACCCCCACTGTGGTGGATGACCTGATTTACGTGACTACCGGTATAGGAACTGTTGCCTGCCTGGATGCTGGAGAGGGTAAGTTGCGCTGGTCATTGAATATGCAACAGGATTGGGCCAGCATACCGCCTACTGTTCTCCCATCCTGATCAGGTTGCCGGAAAGGAATATCCTGGTAACATTCACTGCCCACGCATTATTAGGCATTGATGCAAAAGATGGAGCACTTCTCTGGTCCCACACCCAGGATAGCGAAGGTGACGTTCATGTAAACACTCCCTGGTTTGAAAACGGATTTATCTATTACATCACGGGTGACGGGAATGGTTCGGTGAAGTTAAAACTTTCGGACGATGGAACCGGGATTACCGAGGTATGGAGAAATAAAGCATGCGACAACACCATGGGTGGGTTCATCAAACTCGGAGATTACATCTACACGGCAAGTTATGAGAAACGGCATTGGTATGTACAGGATGCCACAACCGGTTTAAACGTCGACTCGGTGAAATTCGACAAAGGAGCTACTATTTTTGCCGACGGAAGGTTGTATCTTTACAATGAACGGGGACATCTCGGCCTGTTTAAACCGAATGGCCCCACCATGGAGCTGGTCAGCTCCTTCAAGATCACCCGTGGAACAAAAGCCCATTTCGCACATCCGGTGATCTGCGATGGAATATTGTATGTGAGGCATGGGAATTCACTTTTAGCATATAATATCAAAGGTGGTGAAAATAATTAATCGAATAGCACGCTGATGACCCGGATGAAACGCGGAAATACGCTGATTTTAATCTGCGAAGATCAGCGTTGCCAAAGGCATCTGCGTTATCTGCGTTCCATTAAAAAAAATATGAAAACAGTATTTGGCATTATCGGGATCTTTTTCTTCCTTTTCTCCTCCTCGCAGGCTCAGGAGCTGACGCTGGATGAGATCATGGAACGGTATTATGCAGCCAGCAGAATGGAGAAACTACAGGAGGTCAATACGATCATCATGACCGGCTTGCGGGTTCAGCAGGATATCATGCCGTTGAAGATCATCCGCAAACGCCCCAACCTCTTCCTGATGGAATTCGATGTTGCCGATCTCACCGCCTACCAGGCCTACGATGGTGAAAACGCCTGGATGACTGCTCCGTGGACGGGGAATGCGGCTCCACAAATGAAGAGATTGCCGTGGAATGCATGAAATCCGGACCCCGATGAATACCATTCTCGGGTTTTCAGCGCTGCTGGGACAACCTGATTTCCAATGCCATCAAGTTTACCGACCATGGCTCTATCGAAGTTTCCGTTAAACAGATAGATCTTCACGAGGTCACGTATCTGGAGTTTTATGTAAAAGATACCGGCAAGGGGATTCCCCCTGAAAAACTGAATATCATCTTTGAACGATTCAGGCAGGTGGAGAAGAACGAATACCATGAAGGGGCCGGACTGGGTCTCAGTATCGCCAAAGCGCTGGTCGGCCTCCTTGGCGGCGAGATCCGGGTAGCTTCTGAAGTGAGGATGATGATGATTCCTACGACTATGCCCTTTCGCTATCGGATCAGGTTCCCAAACGACAACCCTGCATAGATTGTCCGGGGCATCCCCGGCCCGTAAATGTATCCCGGATCGCGATCGATACCCCGGTCAAAGTCATCCTGGTAACTGTTCAGGATGTTCTTCATCCCGGCATAAATTTGCAGGGAAGCGCCATTCAGGGGGAAGGTATAGCTCAGTTTGACAGCCCAGTCGAAAAAGTCTCCTGAGGTACGCAGCTCCCCCTGATCCGGATCTGCCTGGTCAGCTCCGAAATAGGGAACAAGCATCGGTCCGGTATAAATCAGGGTAGCTGCAATAGCGATACGCCGGTACGGTTCCCAATCGAACGTAAGAAATCCATACGTGTCAGGTGTCCTGAAAAAGCGCTTTTCATCAAACTCCTGGGACGCTTCATAGCGGCTCTGTTGCCAGGTAAAACCTGAGGAAATCGTGAGGGCATGAACAGGAACTACGTTCAATTGAAGGTTGATTCCGTATACGTAGGCCCCTTTGTCCGCATTCCATCGGGTATAGATTACAGTCCCGGTCGAATCGGGAAGACTATATTCCATGGTAAAGGGATCGGTTAGCAGCGTATAAAATCCCTCTGCCGAAACATCGATGGCTGCCATATTCCAGCGTTTCTGATAGTCAAGTGATAACATGGCGCTGTGGCTGGTCTCTTGTTTCAATCCGGGTGCATTTCTATGGATCACCTGACGGGAGCCCGATGTTTCAATGTGGAGGTCTTCGTCAAAGATCTGTGGTGCACGATATCCCTGCGAATAACTTATACGAATCTGCAGATTTTCCAGAACGGAAACCAACAGGTTCACCCGGGGGATCAAAATCCCCTTAGCTTTCAGATCCGCCTTACCCACATGATCCGAAATCGCATAACGGTCGTAACGTAATCCGGCCGCAACTCTGATGATCCTCCATTTATATTCATACTGTGCGAAAACACCAATTGTATGGATCGACTGATCGGCAATCAGGGTATTGCCTATATGTGGAATATCGACGATACTATCCCCGATGATCACTGCATGGTCATAATCAGGATAACCCAGTTTGGTATCCTTCAGCTTACTACCCTGGTCTTCTATACCGGCAGTTAATGAAGAATTACGGAATCTGGCCAGGTACTGTGCACCGGCCACCCAGGTGAAGTCGGTTGTGGTTCCATACCCCTTGAGCGATTTGTTTGCCCCATAGTAGGAGTCACGGTGGACAGCCTGACCCGAAACATAGACCGACAATTGATCCTGTTCCCGGAAGAATGTCTCTGACGACAGAGCTCCGTTCAACAGCGTATTTGTTGCCCCTTCGCAAATGTCGGCTTCATGGGGGGGCAAATCAAATTTATTTCCTCCCCGTCGTTTTTCATGAATGATGAACAGATCTCCCGTCAGTTTACTCCGGGAACCAAACCGGTGATACAGACGGCTTCCGGCTGTGAGATTCCGGAGTTTTGGGATTTCAGAAAATCCGTCATCATTGGCGTCAAAAGGTTTCCGGTTCCTGTAAAATCCAAACAGCGATATACCCGACTGGTGGTCGTTGGAAATAAAGGAACCATTCATGGTGACGGAATAGTCAGAAGCCGGATTACCTGCATCCTTCAGTCCGATTCCGATGGATCCTGCTGACATCCCGAATGCATAAGCATTCTTTACCGGTTCATCGAGGATCAGGTTGATGGTTCCCGCAATGGCATTACTCCCATAGAGAACCGATCCGCCTCCCTTTACCACTTCGATCCGTTTGATCATGGAAGCAGGGATCAGTTCAAGTCCGTATACCAAAGCCAGGCCACTGAAAACCGGACGCCCGTCAATCAGGATCTGGGAATAGGGACCCGCCATCCCGTTTATCCGCACCTGGTTGAAACCGCAGTTCTGGCATTTGTTTTCTGTGCGGATACCCGGACAAAAATTCAGACCGTCGCTAACCGTAACCGATTGTGCGACAGTAAATAATTTCGGTGAAATCGTTTTTACAGGAACAACCGATTCCGTGCGGTTGCGTTCCAAACGGTCGCCGGTCACCACAACCTCTTCCAATCCCAACGCATCTTCCTGCAACAGGAAATTGACCTTCTTGGTCTGCCTCTCATGAATGGATACCTCCTTTTCCTGAGGAGCATAGCCAACGATCTGTGCCCGGAGAATATGCCTGCCCACAGGCAGATTGATCAACTGGTAATGTCCGGTTTCGTCCGTTGTCGTTCCAATGGATGTGCCTTTCACAATAATGGTGACAAAAGGTAAATGGTCATTGTCACTTTTCACGTGGCCAACAATGTTTGCATCGGTTTTTTTGTGCTGACAGAAGCCAGAAAGGGAGATTCCGACAAAACCTACTATAAGCAAGATTTTTAGTCTCATGGATAAATCATTTTTACTTGTTGCACATTCCTTTGCAATTTCGCGTCTTCGTTGGTTCATTCACGTTCATGAAGACATTCACCGCATTGGCGCTAAAACCTAAGATTACTGCAATCTATAGTATTGAGAAAATCGAAGAGGTCAACTAATCAGACAAATCCGTTGTTCCGATTACTATACGACCAGGGCAGGCGGGGCACGGGGAACAGGCAATCCGGCAAGAACGCGGAAAACAGTTCGGATATGACTTATCCAGGTAACGTGTAAGCCGGGCAAAATCAAGAGGAGGAGTAAAATCCAGGATCCGGCAAACAACACCTGTACGTGTTCCAGGATAAAGAGCTCAACAACTGAGTGTTTATGCTTCTTGAAGGGAAATGGATCCTGTGATTTATTGAACGGATGGGCATGTGAAATGATCTTCCCATCCTGATGTCTGTGTGAATGGTAATAAAAGGAGTTATTGGCAATGAACCCCAAGATGGCAACCAGGGTAAGGATCCCGACAACTCTGATTGTTATTTGTCTAACAATTGCTGGCATTGTCGGCAAAGTTACATTTTTTCTTTCTGCAGAATATTCATAAACCTCGTTTTCGAGATGTAATGATCGGCCAGGTTATTTACATCGACGGAAACAATTTTAACCTCCATTTTTATATGTATTGGCAACCATTTTACCTTTACAACCTGAGTCCAAAGATACATTTTTACATACAACACAATCAGACAAAATCAGTGTTGATCGGTGTTATCTGTGTTCTATCCGAAATGAAAGAATATCGATCTTCTCCATGCTCAATCCCTTTTAGAAGATGGTGAAGGCTAAAACCAACAGGAATAGATCTCTGAATAACCGGATTTTTTCCTATTTTTGTAAGGATGAAACAACCTTTCCGCAATATTGCCTTTTGTTTGTGTGCCCTGTTCCTTTTCCCCTATGGGTATCAGGCGCTACACCAACTAAACCATGCCGGGAAGAAACCATATCATCCTATCCATCATCTCAATCCTTCCTGTCATCAATCCCTGACTGAGGGAATTGCTCACTGCCCGGTTTGCGAATATGAATTCACCCTGATACCCGAACCGTCTCCTCTAACCTATATGGTGACGGTTCCTGTAATCTGGTTGGATAATCCTGCCGAAATCCCGGAAACGCCTCTTTCCTTTTCCGGGTTTCAATTGGCACAACGAGCCCCTCCGTCTGTGGTGTGACATCCCTTTCTTTTATTCACGGGATATGCCCTTCCCCAATTAATGCCTTCCTTATCCATCACAGGAAAAGGATGATCGTAGCCGGCCTTTTCCAGTCATTAGTTTATAATCAATTTCTCAATGAGGTACTTTCCTCTTTTATTGCTATACTGGGTTTTCTCTTCCTTTTCCCTGATTGCCCAATCCCGTTCTGCACTGAACGGGATAGTAACAGATGAGCGGAATTTACCACTCCCTGGAGCTACCATCATGCTGAATAATGGTGAACAGGCAACTTTTTCAGGAAAAGAAGGAAGGTTTATCATACCGGTACCTGATTCCGGTCTGATCCTGCTGAAAGTTACTTACGTAGGTTACCAACCTGCCATTACAGAAATTCACAGGGATTCACTTCCGGTAAGGTTAACCATCCAGCTTCTCCCGGAAATACAATCGTTGTCGGAAGTGATCATTCGGGACCGCTATGCCGATCAGAGGCGAAAAGAGAAGTCGCAGGGCATCGAAGTGGTAGACCAGAAGTACCTCCGGCAGAACCTCTCAGGAAGCCTGATGAAAACACTTGAACGGCTTCCGGGAGTCACCACAGTGGACATTGGCTCGGGACAATCCAAACCGGTCATCCGCGGACTTGGTTTTAACCGGGTGGTGGTAGCCGAACAGGGCGTCAAACACGAAGCTCAGCAATGGGGAGCCGATCACGGATTGGAGATTGACCAGTATGCGGTGGAACGGGTAGAGGTGATCAAAGGTCCTGCTTCGCTGATTTACGGATCGGATGCCATCGGGGGGTTAATTGAACTGAACCAGGTGTTTATACCCGAACCCCACAGTTTCGGAGGAACAGTTGATCTTACAGGAAAGAGTAACAATGCGCTGATCGGTGGATCGCTTCAGCTTTACGGGCGCACCCGGCACTTGTATGTGAAATCCCGGATTACTGCAATAGATTATGCCGATTACCGGGTTCCGGTCGACAGCGTAACCATCAACTCCTACCGGGTTCCGCTGGATAAAAACCGACTCCGGAATACGGCCGGTGAGGAGTACAATGGGCATCTCACGTTGGGGTTGATCCGGAACCGGTTTAGTTCGGCATTGTATCTCTCAAACTATTATTCTAAATCCGGTTTTTTTGCTAATGCCCACGGGATCATGCCATTGACTGCCGATTCGACCTATGATAATTCCAATCGGGATATCCAGCTTCCCTACCAATGGGTCAACCATGCCAAAACGATCCTCCGGATTGTGGTGTTCCACAGGAAGGCAAAAACCGAATGGGAACTGGGTTATCAAAAAAATTTCCGGAGGGAGCTCAGTCAGTATATCGGGCACGGGTATATGCCCGCAACCCTTCCCGATTCCCTGGGGTTTCGTGCGGATCTTGCCCGGGAATTCCGGAAAAATACCTTTTCCCTCAATCAGCGGACTTCGTTTCCTGTGGCAGAAAAGCATACCCTGACTACCGGGCTGAATGCCGAATACCAGCGTAACAGGATCGGCGGATGGGGATTTATCATCCCTTCATTTGATCAGGTATCAGGAGGCTTTTTCATACTTGAAAAGTCGAACCTGATGGATCATCTGACAATTGAAGGAGGGATCCGCTATGATATCGGATGGGTCAGGATCATGCCCTATTCCGACTGGTTTAAAACACCGGTGATCGAGGGAAATGATACCACCGGGTTCACCTATGCGCAACGGTCGCAATCAATGGAAAGAACATTTGGAAGTTTCAGTTGGTCGGCCGGGTTGAACTACTCCACCGATGCGGTCACCCTCCGGGCCAATCTGGGAAAGAGCTACCGGATGCCAATTCCAAAAGAGCTGGCCGTGAACGGAGTAAACTATCACTATTTCATCTATGAAAAGGGAGATCCAGGTTTATCTCCGGAGGTATCCTACCAGCTGGATGCAGGGGTTGCCTGGCAAATCCCGACATTCGCCATCGAGGTCAATCCTTTTGTGAACTATTTCCCAAACTACATATACCTCAATCCCACCTTCAGGCATGATTATACCTACGGTGCCGGAAATCAGATCTACCAGTATACACAGTGCGAAGTCTTTCGTTTCGGCGGGGAGTTGCATATGCATTATAAACCTCTTCGTTTCATAATGACCGGATTGATCGCCGAATATGTATATTCCCGCCAATTGTCAGGGGATAAGAAAGGATTCACCCTTCCGTTTTCGCCGCCAACTTCATTCATTGTGAACCTGAAGTACCTGCCAGGCTTTAGAAAAATCCTGAATAACACGTATGTATCCCTGGACGTTCAGCTCACCGCTGCCCAAAACCAGGTCGTGCCCCCCGAGATGAAAACCCCGGGATACATCTCTGTGAATGTATCGATGGGAACGGATCTCCTGATCGGAAACCAGCCGGTATCGTTTACCGTTCATATCCTGAACCTCTTTAATTCAACCTATTACAACCACGCAAGTTTTTACCGTATCCTGGATATTCCGGAACCCGGAAGAAACATTTCCCTGAACCTGTTTATTCCATTTACAAATACAAAGAAAAACACATTAATAACTATAAACCATGAAACTCCTTAAAACCATTATCATTCCGGCAATTTTTCTAGTATCAATGATTTTGTCAATATCCTCCTGCAAAAAGGAGAAAAAACCAAATCCTCCGGTGATTACCAATTTCGAGCTAGGCTATCAGAACAGCAAAACGGCCTTCCCGGGAGGCGCCCTCCATATAGAGGCAGAAATCCTTGCGGAAGGAAAGATCAATAATATCCTCATAGAGATCCATCCAGAGGGAAATCAGGTAGGAAACCTGGTACTTGCACCCGTCGGTGAACCATGGAAATTTGACTCCACCTATACGGGTAAATACAGTGGCGTTAAAAATACCGTCTTTCATGAACACATTGATGTACCTGCAACAGCCGATACAGGTCGTTACCATTTTCATTTCATAGTTACCGATATGGAAGGGGATCAACTAACCGTGGAGGAAGAACTGGAGGTTGTTCTACCAACAGACACAGCGGCACCAGTCATTCAGGTCACCAGCGCCCCGGATCCGGGACAACCATTTACAACCGGCCAAACTATCAGCATTTCCGGACTCATAACGGATGACATTGCCATTGCAGGAATCTATATTGCCCTGGTTGCAGAAGATCAAAACTTACCCGATTCCCTGGTAAATCATGTCAATACGATCTCCATGCTCCATACGCATGATTTTCATGATCCAAAATCAGTCCCCTTTGAGGCAAATCTGATTGTTGGGGCAGCTTATGACAATGATCATCCGGATCCAAAACCTATTAACTGGCAATCCGGGAACTACTACATATTGATCAAATCCCCGGATGCGTTTGGTGGAAATGTGGGTTTTTCCCAGTATTATCCCATTACGATCAGTTTATAAACTTATAAAAAGAAAACTCAAATGAAAGCAAAACATCTCTGGATAGGGGCAGCCCTGGTGGGGGGCTACTCTCTCCTATTTATTTCCTGTAACAAATCGGAAAAAGACGACATTTATCCGGAAATCGACATGAACGGGCCAAACGATTTTCCGAAAGATTGTGATACCCTGTATCTTGGGAAATCTTTTCTCTTCCGGGCTACCTTTACCGACAACAAGGAACTGGGAGCATTCAGCATCGATATTCATAACAATTTCGATCATCATACCCACAGCAGCTCCATGGTGGAGTGTCCTCTGGATCCGGTTAAAACACCGGTGAACCCACTGGTGTTTATCCGGGAATATAACATCCCTTCCGGTTCAACGATCTGCCAGGCGGCAGAGACCATTTCCATTCCTTCCGGTGTTGATCCGGGAGATTACCATCTGATGATCCGGTTGACCGACAAGGAGGGCTGGCAAACGATTAAGGGGATTGCAATAAAACTCG
>JADHVQ010000087.1 GCA_016783905.1 Bacteroidales bacterium
TCCGTTTGTGGTTTTAATAACAGTTGCGGGAGGGCCAAAGGTACCGATATATCCAACTTCCATCGATGGGAAGTCCATGCGAAAGAGGATGTCGGAGGCGCCACTCACGCGAGGGACCCAGGTGACTCCTTGGTTGGTGGTGGTAACCAGGGTGCCGGCTGAACCTGCAGCATATCCGATATTTCTGCTAGTAAACGTAATTGTGTAGAAATAATCACTGGTTCCGAGGTTAAACTCCGTCCAGGAGTTTCCTCCATTTGTGGTTTTCAATATCGTTGAATTGGAGCATGCCAGGTAGCCGGTGTCAGGAGTGGTGAAAAAGAGGTCTTTAACTCCAATTGTCTGACCCAGGTTTTTAGGTGACCAGCTGTTCCCTCCATTGATGGTTTTCAGGATCGTGTTTGAAGAATTTTCTATAGAGACATAACCAATAAGGGCTGAGGGAAAGTGAACAGAGCTCAGATCTGAAGTGGTTCCTGATGTAAGTTTGTCCCAGGTGGCCCCCTGGTTACTTGTTTTGAATATATTCCCTTCCCTTCCAACAAGATAACCTGTGGTTTCATCGTAGAAGAAGATTCTACTGGGAGAGACAAACCCACCCGATGTTGGAAGTGTTGTGGTTGTCCAGGAACTGCCCCCGTTGATGGTTTTGCTGACCTTGAGCTCTGAAGAGCCACTTGAGCCAGCAATGAAGCCGATACTTTCGTTCATGAACCAAACGCTGTTAGGCCCATTTACAAAAACATCCCGGCATACCTCACTCCAGCTTTGACCCCCGTTCGATGTTTTGTAAACTTCATGATAACCACATACATAGCCAACCGAATCATTGAGGAAGTGGATGCCATAAACGGTCATTGGTTCGGAGTAATTCGTAGGTGCCCACTGTGCGGTTGCACAAAAGCAACCTGAGAAAAGGAACAAAATAAGAAATGCAATCTTTTTCATATCTTTTGGTTTATTGATTTGCCAAACAACAAATATCTTTAGCCTTGTAAAGATATACTTTTTTTTATGTCAATCAAAACCCACTTAACTCCATCGTCACCGTGGGAATCAGCAGCAGAAATCCCAGGATGAAGAGGAGCAGGATGAAGGGGAAGACCCACTTGACCCATTTGGAATAGGGGATGCGGGCAATACCCAGAACTCCCATCAGGACGCCGGAAGTTGGTGTGATCATGTTGGTGAAACCGTCGCCAAACTGGAAGGCCATAACGGTAGCCTGGCGCGAGACCTGGATCAGGTCGGAGAATTGTGACATGATAGGCATAGTGAGCGCAGCTTTAGCCGACCCGGAAGGCATGAAGAGGTTGATGAAGGTCTGGATGACATACATCATGCTCACCGAGGTGAACCGGCCCCAGTCGGCCATCCCGCTCGACACGTAATAGAGAAGGGTGTCGATCACCTTCCCGTTCTTCAGGATGATGATGATCCCGCCTGCCAGCCCTACAATCAAGGCTGCGGAAAGGATATCCTTCACGCCATCGAGGAAATATTTGGTGATCTCATTGAGGGAATAGTCCATAGCCAGTCCCGAAGCCAGTCCCATCACAAAGAAGAGGGTGGCGATCTCCATCACATACCAGCCATACCCCATCACCCCCACAATCAGGAAGAGAATAGTAAAGAGCAGGAGGTTGAGGTTGAAGAACTGAACCGTTTTCCGTAAAGCAAGAATACTGGTGACAAGGAATAATCCTGCCAGGATCGGGAGGATGGGAAAGGTCCAGGAGAGGTTCCCGATATGAATGGTGGATTGGGGATAGATCACCGCATAGATGATCAGGCAAACCTGGATGGCTCCGAAAACCAGCCAGGCCGACCGGGGAGTATGGAATGAGATATGTTCCTCTTCCTGGCCGGTCGCCTGCCGCCAGTATTCGTCATCCTCATAAACTAACGACCGTTTCGGATCCCTTTTAACCTTATTGGCATACCGCAGGATGTATCCAATCCCGATCACGTTGATGATGATGAAACAGATGAAGCGGTATTCAATGCCGGAAAAGAGAGGGAGGTCGGATAAGCCCTGGGCTATCCCGATGGTGAATGGATTCAACATGGCTCCGGTGAAACCGAGCCCGGCAGCCACAAAACAAAAGCTCACCCCTACAATGGAGTCATATCCCATCTTGATAGCCAGCGGCACAAAGATAATGGTGAAAGCAATCGTCTCTTCACTCATGCCGAACACCGCCCCGAAAATGCTGAACATCAGCATGACCAACACGATAATGAGGTTGTCGACCCCCAACGAGCGCAGCAGCCGGTTATGCTCCATCCGCTTGGTGAAGCGGAGGAAAGCATAGATCCCCATGTCGATCGCCTTGGTCTGGTTCATGATCCAGAAGGCGCCGCCGATCAGCAGGATAAAGACGATGATATCCGCTTTGTCCACAAACCCGTCGAAAATAGCGGAGAAGATCTCCCAGGTTTGCGGCGAGTTCCCCGTGAAATGAAAACTCTCAGGATTGATCACCTGACGTTCCACACCGTTAACCACAACAGGTTGCCTGTCGAACGTGCCACCTGGCAGGAACCAGGTCAGAACCGCTGCAAAGATGATGATGAAAAATACAATGACGTACGTGTTTGGAAAAGCTCTTTTTCGTGATTTTGTCATGTGAAAGGGATTGATCTTCCGGCTAAAATAGTTATTTTTGATACAATGAAAAACTTCTTCCGGAGTTGGAAATCTCGCTTGCCGGTTGTCCTTGTCATCTTGGCGACAGCCTGTACTACTCTCCCAGAACCGATGGATCCTGCAGGAGAGGATCTCTCTTTTGTGGTTGTCGGTGATATACAGCAGGGAATGGGTATTTTCAGCCAGCTGGCCATTCACATCGGAAAGCTGGAACCGGTTCCCCGGGCCACTTTTTTCCTTGGCGATTACATGGCGAGGCCTGGCCTGGAGATCGAGTGGCTCCATTTCTGGAATTATGCCAGCCCTATTACCGGAAAAATGCCGGTTTACCTGGTTCGCGGAAATCATGAAGGAAATACACCGGAAGATAACGATGCACTCCGGCGGTACGGACGATTCCCTGAAGGCAATTTCTACCGGTCGGTTCGCCACGACGAGCTCCTGTGTATCTTGCTCGACACACACGAAGAGGGCAATGGAAATTATATTCCTCCGGAGCAATTTAGATGGTTGACCAACATGCTGGATGATGCGGATATAGATAGTACGGTTTCTTATCTTTTTGTCTTTATGCATCACTCACTCTTTCCCCAGGGAGCGCATTCTGGTTACGGCCTGGCAAACAACGAGTCATTACATAAGCTTTTCCGGCAGCATCAGAAGGTGAGAATCGTTTTTTCCGGACACGACCATCTCTTCAACAGACTGATAAAAGACAGTGTAAACTACATCATTTCAGGCGGGGGAGGAGCGTACCTCCATCATGGTTATGGCGGGGATTACCACCACTTTGTCAAAGTGTCACTCTTCCGGGACGAGCAGCGGATCAACATCAAAACAATCGGGATATTCAATGAAGTCATTGAGGATTTTGACCTTTAATCTTGTTATTTCAACACTTCTTTTGCCCGTTATTGCGAACGGACAGGAACTCTCCGTGCGATCGGGGATCTATGATTTTACCAACCTGACCACCCGTGAGTTCTACGTGATAGCACCCACATTATTGGTGGGGTATGACTTCTGGACCCTCTCACGCCTCTCTTTTCAGGTCACCTCCGGCATCTCATACAATACGGCAAAATACAACGCTGACAGGCACCACCTCATCATGATCCCTCTTTTCCTGACGGCCAGCTATAACCTGCCCAACCCTCATGCCAGATTGTTTCCCGTGATCGGAGGGGGTTTGAGCATGATGCTGAAGATGGATCAGAATGCCAGCCTCAGCAAAGTCCATTATGGTCTCACCTATGGATTACAGGCCTCGGGAGGACTCCGTTATGCCCTGAGACCGGGATTGTTGCTGACTTTTGATATTGCCTGCCACATCTTTGTGCCTTTTACAACCGAGGAGACAAATATTAATGGTTTTCTCTACACGTTAGGGCTACGGATCCCGCTATCAATTCATAAATAAATGTGCGATGAACACCAACGAATTCCGAAACCATGCCCATGATCTGGTCGACTGGATGGCCGATTACCTGGAGCAGGTAGGGGAGTATCCGGTGACGCCTCCGGTGAATCCCGGTGACATCAAAAAGCAGCTGCCAAATGCTGCTCCGCTGCATCCTGAATCCTTTGAATCCATCTTCCAGGATTTCCGTTCGATCATCCTCCCCGGCATGACGCACTGGCAGCATCCGGGATTTTTTGCCTATTTCCCGGCCAACAACAGCGAACCTTCCATCCTGGCTGAAATGCTGACAGCAACCATGGGAGCGCAATGCATGTTATGGTTCACCTCACCTGCTGCCGAAGAGCTGGAAGAGCGGATGATGGAGTGGTTAAGGGATATGCTGGGATTGCCTTCAGGATTTACCGGTGTGATCCAGGACACCGCCTCCTCCTCTACGCTGGTATCCATCCTCACAGCTCGCGAATACCGCACCAGGTATGAGATCAACAGAAGGGGATTCACACCTGAAGAGAAATTTCGCGTATATACCTCCACCCAGGGGCACTCCTCTGTAGATAAAGATGTGAAGATAGCCGGCATTGGTATTGAAAACCTGGTGAAGGTGGAGGTGAATGAGGAGTTTGCTATGATCCCGGCGAAGCTGGAAGAGGCCATTCAAAAGGATATCGCCGATGGGCTGGTCCCACTGTGTGTGGTTTCCACCATCGGAACCACCAGCTCCACTGCCATCGATCCGGTAGAGGAGATAGGAGCGATCTGTCAACGGTATAACTTATGGCACCATATCGATGCATCCTATGCAGGCACGGCCCTGATCCTGCCTGAGATGCGCTGGATGAGCAAGGGGGTGGAGCTGGCAGATTCTTTTGTCTTCAACCCGCACAAATGGATGTTCACCAACTTCGACTGCTCCGCCTATTTCGTGCAGGATAGGCAGGCCCTGATCAACACCTTCAGCATCCTTCCCGATTACCTGAAAACACCCGAAGACAAACAGGTGAACAACTACCGCGACTGGGGGATTCCTCTCGGACGACGGTTCCGGGCGCTGAAGCTCTGGTTTGTCATCCGCACCTATGGGATCAGTGGATTGCAGGAGAAGATCCGGAGCCATATTCAATATGGTCAGTGGCTGAAAGAGGAGATCCTCACCTCCCCCGGAGTAGAGTTGATGGCTCCGGTTCCGTTGAATCTCGCCTGCTTTCGGTTCAGTCCGGGGAACCTGACTTCTGAGAAAGAGGTGGATGCTCTCAATGAAAAGATCCTGGAACAACTGAATAAGAGCGGCAACGTGTTTTTAACCCAAACCAGGCTCAATGATAAAGTCGCCCTTCGTTTTGTAGCCGGGCAAACCCATACCTGTCTTGATCATATCCAAAAGGGATGGGATTTCATCTATAAAACCGGACTCAGTTTTTCAGATTACTGAACCACCCCCGTCCGGGAATGATCACTTCTCATCCGGAAATTTTTCAGGAGGGCCGAATGCTGGGTTCGTCAAAAATTCTTCGTCGTGAAGTGTAGCGATAAAGGCTTTCAGGTCAGCTTTCTCTGAGGGCGTTAACTGAACGCCTCCGTTAGTTATGTGGTGCATCAATGGATTGATATAGGGCGACCAAACCAGGTGGTGGGAGTAGAACTCGATCACCTCATCCAGGGTGGCGAAACGCCCGTCGTGCATGTAGGGCCCGGTGACCGCAATGTTCCGCAGGGTGGTCGCTTTGTAAGCGCCGTAGTCCATCGGATCGCCGGTTACATGATATCGGTCGCGGGGATCTTCATACGGTCCGGTGAAGAGCGAATCTTTTCCGTTGTTGTAAAAGAGGTGTGTGGTAAAAAGGGGATTTCCATATCCGCCATGACAGTGAAAGCAATCGGCCCCCTCTTCCGTAGTGAACAGGATAAAACCGGAGATCTCGGAGGGGGATAACTGGACCTCTCCATGCAGATAGCGGTCAAATTTGGAGTTGGCCGAAATAAAGGTCCGGATAAACTGGGCGATGGCCCGCCCAATGTTTTTCATAGTAACCGTTTCTGAACCAAACGCCTTTTGAAATAGTTCGGGGTATCCGGGGATTTGTTGGATCACCTCTTTGGCCCGGTTGGTATCACTGTTCATCTCATGTTCAGCAACGACTCCCATCCACACCAGGTCTTCGATGTTCAGCACGGCTCCGTTCCACAAATAGCCTGTGTGGTTCCAGATTAGGTTGATCATGGGAAGCATCACATGAGGGGTGGGTTTGCCGGTGATGCCGTAAGGGAACCCACCGGTATAGGTCGGGTGGTCAATTCCGCATTCAAAGGCGTTTGCCTGGAGATGACAGGTGCCACAACTCATCAGGGAGTCTGGATGGGTGCGTCCCGAGATCCGCCCGTCGTAGAAGAGATACCTGCCCAATTCAATCCCCTCTACCGTCATGGGATTATCAGCCGGAATGTTCAGGTTTGTCGGAAAACCAAACGGGATCTCGATCTGGTAAGGCGTGGGTTGATAGGGCGAAGGTGCAGGAGCCTCTTTTTTACAGGAAGACAGGAGAAGGATGACAATAAGAGGTATCCCCAATGAAGCCCGTACTGAATGATATGTAATTTTCCTGCTCAACCGTATTATTTTATTTTTTGACGACTGTCGTAAACACATCCTGCCCGTTCTCACAGGCCAGTCGCATCGCATCTTGCTTCTGCATGATATTCCCTCCCCACTTATCGTGATCATAGGTATTTGGCGACCTGAACCAGTTTTCGATGTTCATGATCAACAGGATCTCCTTCGTCTGATTTTTCTCCATGGTAAAGGAGGAATTCGGAAGGGTAATTTGGAAATAATTCTGGACGAACCCGGTGATGGAATCGGGATAGCTGTAATAGATCTGTCCGATCCCGAGATGGAAATTGAAAGGGCTTATCTGCTGGTTCTCGTCGAGCCACTTGCCATTCAGCTTCATGTAGTGGTAGCCCCCTCCCAGGTACTGCGGCCAGAACATGAACGATTCAGGCGGATTCAGAAACATCAGTGATTGATTCTTCTCTTCATTGATCCCAAACGTAAAGGAGATTGACTGGTAGCTCCCTGCCGGAATATTGTCAAATACATTCCATGTCTGCGTCTCCGGAAGATCCGAGTCGATGTAGTGAATGTCTTTCCATTCCTGGATGAGGTAGGTACTCCCATCTGTATGGTGTAAGGTAACATCGGAGATGAAGAACTGGATCTCGTTGACCAGGTAATGATTGCCTGCTTCGTTAATGTATATCATGGTATCGGTCTGCAGCTTTTCTCCGTCAACCCGGAAGTCAAAACTCAGGATGATCTTCTGCTGCGACTGCTCATCCGGTGGCGTCTCTTTCTTACAACCAAAGCAGAATAAAACGATAATAAGCAGGAGCCTTTGTGTCATCCTTCGAGTCCTTCGCGGTTAAGTATTTTAAAGATATCCTGAAATAATAGACAACAATTCTACGGGATACGTTGCTTCCGGATATGATCAATAAGGAACCGTACCCGAAACGATCACATAGTTGATGGTGTCGTACTGGCTGGAGGCCTGTTTGTAAACCTTGCCATCTATCAGGATGGCCAGTTTGATCCCGGAGGTAATCTCTTTATAGATGGCTGAAAGATACACAATATCCCCCTTTTTTGCCTTGAAAGAAAAATTCCATTCATCTTCTGCACTGGCCACGGTCACCTCTTCGGTGATGAGGTCGCCGGCGTTGTTTCTGTAGGTTACGGTAAATCCTGCGACAGCATCGGTGGCCTGGTACCGTACAGGAATATCCTCATTTTTCTCACATGCGATACATGTAAAAGTGACCAGTAGGACAAGGATGATTTTTTTCATAGCCAGGAATTATATCGTAACTATCAGGTTCACATAAAATACCCTGCCGGGCTCATACAGAGGCTGACCACTACCGATGATCCGCCGGTTCAGGTGTTCGTAAAAGGCGATGTTGAAGATGTTATTGACACCTGCAGATATCTCCAGATACTTATTGTACTTGAAATAGACAGAGAGATCAGCCAGGACAAAACCCGGAGTCGTTTGTTCATAGTAGGCTTGTGAAATCCGGTTCTGTGCGGCGACCATCCTGACGGTTACTTTTGGAACGAGCCTCTCTTTCAGGAACTTGTAGAAAACTGTGACGGTGGATTCAAATGGAGGAATCTCTGGTAATGGATCGTTTTTAACGATCTCTTGCCCAACCACCTGGTTGTTTTGAATGATGTACTTTGTTGCAGAAGGATTGATCCCTGCCGTGATTGCGGCCACCGCGGTGACACCCAATTTATATCTCTCCGGGGTGGCGTAGGAGAATTCAAAGCCATAGAGGAAGACATGATCTGCATTGTAAAACTGCTTCACCCCAACCACCCCTTTCGACTGCGGTTTTACCACGGAGGGCGGGATCTCTTTCCCGGTGATGTAATCCTGGACCAGGGAGAAAAAACCATTCAGGTAAAAAGCGCCTGCCTTTTCATGCCGGTAATGACCGGAAAGATCAATCTCGTTGTTTATTTCCGGTTTGAGTTGCGGGTTCCCCAGGTAGTCGAAGTTGTCGTAACCAACCGGCAACAGAAGGATGAATCGTTCCACCATGTCGGGGCTTCGGGTGCTTCTTCCCAGCGACAGGTCGATATTCAGGTTCTTCCCGATATGGTAAATGACTCCGGCGCTGATACTGAGATTGAAGAAACTTGAAGTGACATCGGGATCGGACCAGATGACCTGGCCCCCCATAGTTTTCAGTTCCATCGAACGGCAGGTGGCATCATTGAAATCAAAACGCAGAGCGCCTGCCAGGTCAACCTTACCCAGGGGTGCGTTGTACTCGGTAAATGCCCCCAGGTTCTTGAGCTTCGCATCATCCCAGAGATTCTCTTTTCTGACCGGCAGGTTAGGTTGAAGGATGAGGCTTTTGGTTCGCTCTCCGTCTTTGTATATGTGCTCATAATCGAGCCCGGAATAGAAAGTGTGTTTCCCGAATGTATAAATGATCTCTGTCCTGCCACCCCAATTCAGGGCTGTAATGGCAGAGACGGCAACCACAGTATCGGAAAATGGTCTCTCCTTGTTGTCCATCACATGATCCACACCGGAACGATATACGGAAAAACTAACCGAGTTGATCCGTTTGTTTAGTTGCTTCCCGGTATAATTAAAGGACATGATGCGTGTATCATCGCTTCGTTCATCCATCGGGAGGGCGGGGAACATCACATTGCGACTGAACGATTCCTCAAAGGAGAAAGTGAAACTATGGTGCTTAACCGGATTTACACCCAACCAGGCAGAATAGTTATATTTTGAAAATTTTGAATTGATGGTCTCCGAGTTTCCTGCGGTGTAGTTGCCGTATTTGTTATAATTGCCTGAGAGATTGAAATTGATGAACTTATTCCCTCCCCGGACATCCAGATGCCCTTTGACTCCGTTCCAGTTGCTCTCAAATCCCTGGATGGCGGTGACATGGGTCATGAATTTCTTGTACTCACCGGGTTTCATCGTATGGATTCGGATGATCCCGCCAATGTTGGGCCCAAACCGAAGCGCATAGGGACCTTTGTATATCCTGATCTCCTTTACATCAAGCAGTTCGATATGGGAAGATGCCGGATCCATGCGGTTCGGACAACCTCCTTCGATCTTTATGCCCTGGTTGAGCTGCACATTGACCTGGGCAGATCTGAACCCCCTGATCACAGGATCTATGTTTGTTCCTCCTTTGCGTATCCCCGATACATTTGGTGTGGTCCTGAGGAAGGTGCCGATGTCGCTGTTTGCCGCCTTCCGGATCTCCGGCAGGTCAATCCGGTTCACGCGGTATGGTGTGATT
>JADHVQ010000088.1 GCA_016783905.1 Bacteroidales bacterium
CGTCGAATGTCTCATAAATGCCACCGTCACCGCCAATCAGGAAATGGTCGGGTTCATCCGGGTCAATCCACATGGCATGATCATCCACATGCCTGTTTTTATTGCTGATGCGGTTCCATGTCTTCCCGCCATCGTCGGTGACATGCGAGATGGTCTCCACCGAGTACACCTTATCCGCATCTTTCGGGTCACAGAAAATCTCGTTGTAATACTGCCCGGATGCCGAATGGCTGCTCATCTTCTGCCAGGAAGCCCCGCGGTCGGTGCTTCTGAAAAATCCACCGGACTCTCCGGCCGCCTCAATGATGGCGTAGATCACATCCGGATCAACCGGGGAGATGTCGATCCCGATCCCCCCCATGTCGGCCGAGGGAATCCCGCTGGTCAGCTTCTCCCAGGTTTCACCGGCATCGGTCGACTTGTAGATAGCCGATTCGGGCCCACCACCTATTTTGGTATGGACATGCCGGCGGCGTTGTTCCGACGTAGCATACAGGACATCGGGATTGCGCGGATCCATGACGACGTTGTTGACACCGGTATGTTCACTGATCTCCAGGATCCGGTTCCAGGTTTTACCGCCATCGGTGGTTTTGTACAGACCGCGATCACCTCCTGGTCCCCACACCGACCCTTCAGCCGCCACATACACGACATCTGAATTGCGTGGGTCAACGAGGATTTTTCCGATCTGCCTCGACTCTTTCAGCCCCATATTTTTCCAGCTCTTGCCGCCATCCAGGGTTTTGTAAACCCCGTCGCCGTAGCCGAGTGCACGCTGATGGTTATTCTCACCCGTTCCGGCCCATACCACGTTGGTGTTGTTGGGATCAATGGTGATGCATCCGATCGCATAGGCCCCATACTTGTCGAAAACCGGCTCAAAGGTGGTCCCGTTATTCTCTGTTTTCCAGATGTTTCCGGATGCAACAGCAACGTACCATTCACTGTGGTTGGTGGGATTCACGGCAATGTCGGCAATTCGTCCGGAAGTATAGGCCGGCCCGATGCTTCTCCATTTCAGTCCGCTCACCAATCCGGAGTTCATCACCGAGTCTTTCTTGACCTCTTTCTTCTCTGTTTTCTCTTTTTTCTTCTCCTTCTCCTTTTCCTTCTCCTGGGAGAAAACAGACAGGTTCACCCCAACCATGAGCAAACAAAGCAGGGCTACAAGCATGTTTTTTTTCATCTTTCGCAATTTTGATTACAACTAATTCCCTTATTTCCTATTTTCCTAATTTCGTTATTTCCCCCTCCTCCATCTTAAATCCTCCATCTTATATCCTAATATCCTACATCTTATATCCTACATCCCACCTCCTCCGGCCTTATGATCCCTCTCTCCGTAATGAATCCGGTTATGTATTTTGCCGGTGTCACATCGAAAGCCGGATTCAGCGCATGTGATCCCGGGGAGCAAACCTGAATACGGTGCATGACACCATCTGCATCGGGCCCCTCCTGGTAGAGAACCTCCTCCTCGCTTCGCTCTTCGATCACAATTTCGTTCCCGGATGCACACCCGGGATCGAACGTAGAGGTGGGTGCGGCCACATAAAACGGGATACCGTATTCCCGGGCCACGATCGCTTTTTCCAGGGTGCCGATCTTGTTGGCTGCATCGCCGTTGGCGGCAATCCGGTCAGCGCCTGTGATGACCATGTCTACCTTTCCCCGGGCCATCAGCGAAGCTCCCGCGTTGTCGGGGATGATCACATGAGGAACTCCCTCCTGGAAGAGCTCCCAGGCGGTGAGGCGGGCGCCCTGGCTTCGGGGCCGGGTTTCATCGGCGTACACGAACACGTTCTTGCCCGACTTGTGAGCCATGTAGATAGGAGAGAGGGCGGTGCCGAAATCGACAAACGCCAGCCACCCCGCGTTGCAGTGGGTGAGAATCCGGCTCCCATCGCGGATCAGGCTGTTCCCGTATTCGCCTATCATCCGTGAATCGGAGGCATCCCGGTCGGCTACCCGTTGTGCTTCCGCCAGTGCCTCTTCCGGAGAGCGCATCCCGGCTTCGAAAACAAGTTCCGTCGCATAAAACAGGTTGCGGGCGGTAGGACGGGTGGCTTCGATCTCGGTGCGGGCGTTCCGGATATACTCCATGCAGGAATCCTGATGAGTTGATTCATCACATGGAACGAGGGAGCCGGCAGTGTTGCGGGGAGCGCTTACCCAGGCGAGCGCCATGGCAAAACCGGCCATCGCACCGATGGCCCCAGCACCCCGGACCTGCATTTCACGGATGGCCGTACAGCAATCCTGATAGGTGATTGCCTCTTTTATGACGAACGCGAAAGGCAACCGGTTCTGCTCAATGTAGAACACGGTATTGCCCTCCATCCAAACTGTTCGGTAATCCGTTCCGTTTACGTTCACTTTATTTTGAACACCATTCCAATCTGGGCATAGGTAATATTGAACCCTAATTCGGCGTTGATCCCGATAAATTCGTTGAAGAAATAGGAGGCCCCCACAAAGGCTCCGCCACCGTATCCAAACGTGGAAGGTTTGTCGAGTATGGGCTTACCTGCAGGTGTGCTATAGGTGAAAATCGTGAATCGGGGACCCGCGGCTACTCCTCCGTAGGTGTCCAGGCCCTGAACATTCCATCCGTAATGGTAGGCTCCCCTGGCTGCGAAGACCAGTTCAACATAATTATATGTAAATGGGATATTTATGCCATATCTGTCCAGCCCTTTATAGGAAAAGAACGTACCGCCAATCTCACCTCCGAGGGTGATGACGCCGGGTCCGATTTCCCACATGCCCACCTCAAAAGCAATCTGGCCGGCCGGCAGGAAACCCCGCCCAAAGCTCCCCTGCCAGTTGGTCCCGGGACCAAAGCCGAAATTGATAAACCAGGTCCCTTTCATCATCGGGTCCATCAACCCTTTGCCGCCGGCGAAGGTGTGAGTTCCACCCATGAGAAAACAGATAAGGAAGGTAGTTACAACAATCTTTTTCATACTTACATTATTTTAAATCCAAGACTGACGACCCACACGTTGTTTTTGGAGTTGGCCTCTACGTTTTCTATCTGTTTGATGAGGTTGTTTAACCCGATCTGATACCGGACATCCAGGGTCATGAAGAGTACATCCAGGCCTGCCCCCACCTGGATCGCCCAGTTCACGCTGTTGATGTCGGCATTTTCGATAGGCTCCGTAACAATTCCTGAAACTTTAACCGATCTATTGACCACAAACGACGCCAGGGGGCCGGCCAGAATACGCAGGTTTACAACCTTGGTGTTGAGAAGCTTGAACCCAACCAACAGCGGGATGTCCAGTGATCCGATGTTGACCTTTTGTTCCCAGATGTCCGTGTTGCTCTTGAATTCACTGCCCTGGGTGGTGTAGTACAACTCTGGCTGTAAATAGAATCTCTTCCCGATCCGCACAAACACCCCGATCTGAAATCCCGATTTGAACTGGGACGAGACAGTGTCGATACTGGTGGAGAGTTTGGATGCATTGTAACCGACCTTTGGTCCAATGGTAAACTGGCCAAACACAATGGTGGAAAAGAGAATGAGGACGAACAGGATAAGATATCTTTTCATGGCATGAAGGGTTGGTGATCTGACAAAAATAAAAAAAATACGCTCCGGTTAATCGGGGAATTCCGGAAGTTATTCACAACAGGATGAACACCTCTGTCACACATTCAGGAGATCAGGTCAAATCCTGCATAGGGGATCAGTACATCCGGGACCCTGATACCCTCCGGAGTCTGGTTGTTTTCGAGGATAGCAGCCACCATCCGGGGCAGGGCCAGGGCGCTGCCGTTCAGGGTGTGGGCAGGAAGCATCCTGCCTGTTTCTTCCCTGATCCGTAATTTCATCCGGTTGGCCTGGAACGACTCGAAATTGGAAACGGAGCTAACCTCCAGCCACCGTTTCTGGGCAGCGGAATAAACCTCCATGTCATACGTCATGGCAGCGGTGAAGCTGATATCCCCGCCGCAGAGCTTCACAATCCGGAAGGGGATCTCCAGTTTCCGGAGCAATCCGGTCACATACTCCCGCATCTCTTCCAGGGCCGCATAGGATTGGTCAGGACCGGTGATCTGAACGATCTCCACCTTGTCAAACTGGTGCAGCCGGTTGAGGCCGCGTACATCCTTGCCATACGATCCTGCCTCCCGCCTGAAACAGGCCGAGTAGGCAACATGCCTGATGGGCAGATCCTGAGGTTTCAGGATGACATCCCGGTAGAGGTTGGTCACCGGAACTTCGGCTGTCGGGATCAGGTAGAGGTCCTCCTCAGGGATGTGGTACATCTGGCCATCTTTATCGGGGAGTTGTCCGGTTCCAAATCCGGATGCCGCATTGACCAGGTAGGGTGGCTGGATCTCCGAATAACCGGCATCCAAGGCCTGGTCAAGGAAAAAGTTGATCAGGGCCCGTTGCAACCGGGCGCCCTTTCCCTGGTAGACCGGGAATCCGGCTCCGGCGATCCTGGTTCCCAGTGCAAAATCAATGATCCGGTACTGCTTGCCAAGATCCCAGTGTGCCAGGGCTGCGCTTCCCAGGTCAGGGAGCTCTCCCTCTTCAAACACAATTTCGTTATCTTCAGCGGAAGTACCCGTCAGAACGGAGGGATGTGGCAGGTTGGGAAGAAGTATCATCAGCTCCTCCAGCTCTTTCCTGGCTTGTTCCATGGCTGCTTCCGCCTCCTTGGACCGGATCTTCAGTTCACCGGTTTGCTCCTTCAGTGGTTTGGCTTCACCGGCTTTCCCCACCTGGAAGAGCGCCCCGATCTCTCTGGCAAGGGCGTTGCCCTGAGCATTCAGCGCATCCATCTGTTGCTGGGACTCTCTGCGGACATCATCGAGACGGATGATTTTGGCTATGAGCTCTGTAGCGTCTACCTGCCTGATCTTCAACCGGTCGATGACCTCCTGCCGTTGATCACGGATAACCTGAAGTGATAACATGAGCTGACTGTGAGGACTCTTGTGGGAGGATCGAAACAAATGACCGGTCTCTCTGCTTTTTCCTAAACTCCACGATGCCGTCAATCAGGGCGTAGAGTGTATGGTCTTTACCAATACCCATATTCAGTCCGGGATTGTGTACCGTGCCGCGCTGCCTGACAATGATGTTGCCGGCTTTGGCAAACTGGCCGCCATAGATTTTGACACCCAGCCGTTTGCTGTGGGACTCGCGACCGTTATTTGAACTTCCTGCGCCTTTTTTGTGTGCCATGACGAATTTTTTTTATTCGGCTACAGCCTCTTTTTTAACTTTTGCCTTGGTTTTCGGTTCTTCCTTTTTTTCTTTGGATGCAGCTTTCAGTGCAATATTCTCAATCTGGATCTTCGTGAAATCCTGACGGTGACCGGTAGCTTTCTGGTACCCCTTTCTTCTCTTCTTGTGAAATACGATCACTTTGTCGCCCCGCACATGTTCGAGAACCCTGGCTGTGATTTTGGATCCCTCTACGAAAGGTTTCCCCACACTGATTTTACCACTGTTGTCAATCAGCAAGACTTCACTGAACTCCACTTTTTTCCCGGGCTCACTATCCAGCCGGTGAACAAAGAGTTCATCGTCTTTCTGTACCTTAAACTGCTGCCCGGCTATTTCAACTATTGCATACATCGTCTGTCAGATTGAGATTCAATTTTTGGGAGTGCAAAGATATGAAAAATTTGGTTCACGCAAATGAATCCTTCAAAAAAAGGAGCTTTTTAGTACATTTGCAAGATGTAACAGAGTTTTCCGTTACCCTTGTTAACATTTTAACGAACCCTCTTCTAACCCACCCCCTGCCTGATGAAATCCGGTTCTATCGGTTGGCTGTTTCTCCTGCTCCTGATCCTCCTTGTGATGCCGGTTGATCTTCTCTCTCAAGGCAGTTCAGCGCCCACATTGTCAGCCACCCTGTCAGGTACCGTCACCAATGCTATCACGGGCGCTCCCATCACCGGAGCGAAAGTGACGGTGAACAATCAGACGGGATGGACAGTTTCCGGCGGCACCTATTCCATGCAGATCAACCCGGTAGGAACCTATCCGGTGAAGTTCCGGAAGACGGGATTTGACACCTACACATCTCCTCCGGTCACCTTTCAGACGGGGGGTTCGGTCACGATGAACAAGAGCCTCTGGGAGAATTGCAATCCCCCTTCCATGGTCAACTCCATCCTTGATACAGCGTTGCAAATCGTCTATATCAATTGGGAACTTCCAAAAGGTGATTATGAAGTGCTTTACGATGATGGCATCCAGGAGGATTTCACCGTGTGGGCGTTTCAGGGGAATATGAACGCGGTGAAGTTTACCCCCGTAGCTTATCCGGCTCAGATGACAGGGGGATCGGTCCACATCGGTACCCAGGCCAATTACCCGGCCGGAAGCAACCCTTTCATCCCTTTTCAGGTGGCGGTCTACGACGCCGGTGGCCCACAGGGGATGCCAGGGAACCAGATCGCCGGACCATTTGATGTCACACCTGCGAACTATGGCTGGAACGAATTTACTTTCCCGGGCCCTGTATCCCTTCCCGGGGGGAACGTCTACCTGGTCATGATCCAGGGTGGGAATGCCCCGTATGCTGCAGGTCTGGCGATCGACAACACCTCCACTCAGCTGCGAAGTGTTTCGCGGTTTATCACAGGCGGGTGGGGGTGGTTGCCGGCCGGCGGGAATTTTATGATGCGCGCCCGGCTCCATGGCCCGGGAGGTCCCCTGGATGCCGATGCACTGGCAGGAAGTCTTATCCAATACCAGGTATGGCGGTTGCATCAGGGAGAGGAACAAAATCCGTCGGTATGGA
This sequence comes from Bacteroidales bacterium, assembly GCA_016783905.1. Classification (GTDB taxonomy): domain Bacteria; phylum Bacteroidota; class Bacteroidia; order Bacteroidales; family FEN-979; genus QYOJ01. The sequence continues at coordinate 6,786 of JADHVQ010000088.1, forward strand.
TAGACCTGGGCATGACCCCCGATCTTTTTTCCAATGACCAGAGCTGGTTCAACCTTCCATGTGGTCCTTACCGGTGGGCTGTGAAGGCCCAGTATTCAGGAAACCGGTGGTCGCCGGCAAAATTCTCCAATGTCCTGGGAAAGTGCTGGACGGTTAATGTGTCCGTTGATCTGGAACTGACCTGCGAAGAGGCGAATAAAAATGGCGCCTTCATCCGCCTGCAAAATCTGGTCTATCCGGATACAGTCTATACCTTTACGGTCGACACAAGCGGGTACCACACCTTCCCCCAGGTCTGGAGAGGATCCTATGCACTGTCCGTGAGAAAATTTGGCTACCAGGACTATTCAACGAATATTTCATTCACATCGGATACCACGATTTCCGTTCTGCTTTTCCAGGAGAGGCCTTCTCCTTTAAACCTCCAGGTGGATGCGAAATCGCTGGTGGCGCAATGGGATCTTCCATCCTACATGCAAACCCTCTTCCTCGAGGAGTGGAACAGTGGCTCCTTTCTTACCCAGGGATGGAGTATTGAAGGAGGAACCAACTGGATTATCTCTTCCGTCATCGGAAACCCTGCTCCCTCTGCCATGTTCTCCTGGTCGCCCACAGTATTGAATTATGAGCAGACGCTGACGAGTAAAGTCATCTCCTCCGTGTATGCACCAATTCTTACCTGTTCGTATGATATTATATTGGACAATTTTGGCACCACCACCATGAATCAAATGGCTGTGGAAATCTGGGACGGATCTTCCTGGACGCTGCTGAAAAACTACTCCAATGCCACGGGAAGTTTTCCATGGACCACCGACGAGCTGGATATTTCAGGGTATTCCGATGTGGACTTCAAAATCAGATTCAGGGCCTATGGAGAAGATTCGTATGATATCAACGGATGGAATATCGACAACATTACCATCACCGCATCCGAAACCACCGCAGGCCTGGTTGACTGCATTCTTGGATACAACTTTTACCTGGATAATGTGTTAAGTGGCTATACCCCCGACACGAAATATGTTATCCCCGGGCCCCAGGTACAGTATGGTCAGGATTATAATGCTTGTGTGTTGGCAGTATACGGAAGTGGGTACTCACCCAAAACCTGTGTCCAGTTTACGTCGGAGTTTCTCTATCCGCCGAGGGATCTGACAGCCACTCCGGTCGAGAACAGTGTTTACCTGGAATGGCTTAAACCACAAATTCCTGATTCCGGCGCCCCACCCGGATTGATCGGATATAACATATACCGGAATTCAGAGCTGATCATCGCCATTGACGATCCTGATACATTGGATTACTATGATTTTGAACTGGAGCCCGGGACGTATCAATACGAGGCCTCAGCCAGGTATGACCTGACGGCGTATGGATTTCCCGGGCAGTTTGACGAATCGATGCGGGCCGGCCCCGTGCTCGTGGTTCTGAACTATGGGCGTGAGCTGCCTTTTTTCGAACCCTGGGATCAGGCCTCGTTTATTTATAATGACTGGAGGTTTGTACCGGGACAGGGAAACTGGATCATCGATGTGGCTGCAGGAATCCCAGCGCCGTCTGCCGGTTTTGCCTGGGAACCGATCCGGATCAATTACTCCTACAGTTTGGAGAGCCCTGTACTGGATGCCACCCCGTATGAGTGTGCCGGAATATGGCTTGATTTTGACCTGAAGCTTGAGGACCGGTACGGAACCGGACAGGAGAAGTTATGCGTGGAAATCTATTACCAGAATAAATGGCATAAAGTGACCGAGTATCTCAACCAAGGTTCCACAGACTGGCTTCCTAAAAAGATCGATATCTCCGCCGTGGCTGAACAGGCTTTCCGGATCCGTTTCCGGGCCACCGGAGGGAACTCTGCTGATATCCTTGGATGGTTCATCGATAATATCCATCTGTACCCTGTTTGCTATCCCGCTCAAAACCTGGAAGGAGAGGTGTTGGGCAGCGACGTGTTGCTCACATGGAGTCCGCCTGATTGTGAAGGAACAGGCGGTCAGCTGAATGAGGGATTTGAAGGGGCTTCCTTTCCTCCCTCCGGATGGGATCAGGTCATCCTCAATGCATCCGGCACCTGGAGCCACACGGCAGCCAACTCATCCCTGGGAGCCCATTCCGGCAACTATTCCGCAGGCATCCTTTGGGATTACATCCACCAGGATGAGTGGCTCATCGCCAGGGATATCCTGGTTACCGGGCACCTCACCTTCTGGAGCCATGCCTTCCAGGGCTCCACCTATAACGACCATTATTATGTCAGGATCTCCCCTGATGGAGGTTCTACATGGGATGTGGTCCTGGACATGAGCGCCCTGCCACCCTACCCCAGTTTCAACGGGTACAACCAATGGGAAACGCCCTATGAGGTGGATATGACCCTCTTTCTGGGACAAACGGTAGATATTGCCTGGCAGGCAGTTGACGGCGACGGACAAGGTTTATGGTACTCCTGGGCCATCGATGATTGTTCAGTTGGTACAGATGTGTTATATCTCCCGGTCTATGAAATTTTCCGCCGCACCGGCACCACCGGCGAATTTACCCGGATCAATCCGGTTCCGTCGCCCGACACCACCTACCTGGATGAAGATCTTCTCCCCTGGGAATATCAGTACTTTGTGAAAGCTACATCTCCCACCTGCCTGCAAACGGAATCATCTGACACAATCACGGTGGATGTGATCACCTCACAACCTGATTTGGAATCTTCCCCTGAGATTGTGATCTGTCCGAATCCGGCAATGGATTTTATCCATATCAACAGTCGCA
>JADHVQ010000089.1 GCA_016783905.1 Bacteroidales bacterium
ACAGGGATTGAAAAGTGGTATAAGAGGTATTGTCAGAGCCCTGACAGAGTGGAGTGGGCCCTGTAGGAGTTTCCGGTTGTTCAGGGAAGGGCCTGAGATGGATCTGGAGAGAGGGAGAGAAGGAGCTGGTCCCGCAATCTCCTTCAGCCTGAACAGCGAGTTCGGCATAACCACTCCAGGTATTGTTCCAGTCAATCACCACTGAGGTGTCGGAAGGGGTCAGCACCCCGGCACTGTCCGGCGAGAGTTGCCAGGTGTAGGAAGTGGCGTTAGCCACCGATGCAGTTGTGTAACTGGTGTTGGCGTTGTTCTCACACAGGAGCGTGTCGCCCTGTGGCGTTGCAGGTGTGCCGGGAATCGCATTCACCGTAATGTAGCTGCTCTTGGTAACAGAGGTGGTGTATGAGTTCCAGGTGGTAGAAAGTGTGACATCGTAGGTTCCGGGAGATGCATATATGATATCCTGGGGATTTTGCTGCGTTGAGGTGGAGGGTGTACCTCCTGGAAACGACCAGCTCCAGGCGGTGGGTGAACCGGTTGACAGGTCGGTGAAATCCACACTCAGGTTCTGGCAGATTGTAGTGGAATCAGCCGAGAAATCAACAGCATAGGCAACGTACATATCGGATCCCCAAAGTCCTCGTCCGTAGGTACTTGCCCTGATCACATCGGCACTCACGGAGTCGTTATCGTAATAGACTTCCAGTTCCGTTACTTCCGCATTGGCAGGGAGCCCGGTATTGAAAGCAATCCAGGTACTGGTAACCTGATCTTTGTAATAGACGCCGGCATCCGTGCCTACATAAATCGCCTCGGGAGCATTGGAGTAACAGGTAATGGTATTCATGTGGATGGTTGGAAGGTTGCCGGTGATATTGCTCCATGATTGTCCTTTGTTTGTCGACTTATACACGCCGTTGCCAAAGGTCATATAGACTGTATTTTGTTCGGTGGGGTGAGCTTCCAGGTCGGTAGGGGTTCCTGTCCCAGGCAAAAAGGCAGTCAGATCAACCCACGTGGGGCTTGCGGCCAGGCAGTTATCGGACCTGAAGAGTTTGTTCCCGTAACGGGCGGCATACAGTATATTGGTGTCGGAGGGTGACTGTTCGAGTACCGCCATGTTGTAGCTATTGCTTCCCGCCAGGTTGTTGGAGATCTTGGTCCAGGTAAGGTTGTTGGTGGTTTTGACATCATTGCAACGCCAGACATTTTTAAATCCTGCAAACATCCGTCTGGGATCCGATTCACTGAGGATAAACGGAGTGATCCATGCTCCGCTCTCTGTGATCCCGAAGGTCCCGTTGCCGGCAATATGCAACTGGTTACCATTGTTGTATAACCGGAAGATATCGCCAAAATAGATCGTAAAGTAGGTATAGGAAGAATCGGTGTAGTCCACGGCACACTCCATGCCATCGCCTCCGCCTGACTGGACCCATCCGAAAGCGTTGTAGGTATAGGTTCCATTGTCCTGGAAGCCGTTGATCACCTTCTCTTTCACAGTCTGGCTCTGCCCCAGTTTATAAATCTGGCCGATGGTCATCGTCTCGGTCCGGTCGGTCCAGGTGCTTCCTCCGTTGGTGGTGAAGTAGAGCCCGCCATCATTGCAGGCCCAGAATACTCCGTTTACCGGTGAGTAAGCCAGGTAGTGGCAGTCGGCATGCACTTCTGCCACACCACATCCTCCATACCAGTGGGAGTTGATTGCCCAGGAGGTTCCCCCGTTGGTTGACTTCCAGACATTCACACCGCCCACATAGATGATTTCTGCGTTGGCAGGATCTGCAGCAATGGCCAGGTCGTACCACCCTTGTCCTCCGTTTCCACCTCCGTTGCAGGACCAGTCGAGAATATTGGGGGAGGTGGAGCGGGTAGAAAAGTTTAATCCGGCATCGGTAGAACGGTAGAGTCCTTTGAACCCGCTGCTGGTGTTGGAGATAACGAAATACACGTAATTGGGATTAGCCTGAGTAACGGCAATTACCCCACGTTGTAACGAGGTTGTCGGCAAACCACTTGTAATTAACGAGAAAGAGCTTCCATTATCAGAGGAACGGTAGAATTGATAACCTTTTGCAGCATAAACAATAGCAGGATCGTTGGGTTTGAAACAAATGTCTTTGAAGTTCCCGCTGACGGAGAGTGTCCACGAAGCTCCTCCGTCGGTAGACCGGTATACCCCGCCGCTGGTAGCGGCCAGAAAGATCCCGGAAGATGTCGGGTGTTGCAGGATCTTTCCCACCGTTCTGTTTCCCATGCCGGTACTGGAAGCCGACCAGGTCAAACCTCCGTCCAGGCTTTTGAAGACACCCAATCCCGGGGCATCTCCAGCATCCCGGTCACCGGAACCAATGAGGATCTTGGAAGGATTGCTGTAATCGACAACAATGGCTGAAACGCCCAGGGTAGGCATGGTATCGGTGGTGGTGATCCAGTTGAGCCCCGCGTCGGTAGTTTTCCAGAAGCCGCCTGAAGGGGCTCCCACGAACAAGGTGTTGACGTCGGTCGGGTGAAAGGCAATGACATTCAAACGTCCTAATCCCAGATATCCCGGAGGACCCGGAGAGGGAATCTGGGAAGGACCATAGGAGATCCAGTTTCCACTCTCCGATCTGGTGTTATCCATAAATGCTTCGTATGCTTTGTACACTTCATCAGGTGCCGGTCGGGTCCCATCAGGGGCCACCCGGCTCTGCATCATGTATTCCCAGCGTTTGTAAACTTTCCATCCGCTACTGCGTGTTACCGGACGATCCTGCCAGTAAAGATTAAAAGCGCGCTGAACCTGAAAGAAATTGACCGAGGGATCCTGCATCATCTCGATCCAGTAAGGAAAATTGGCGGTATCATTCAATGCTTCCTGAGACTCAAGGTGCTGCTGTGCAGGTGAAACCTGGTGGAGGATGAAGCCAACCAGAATCAGGAGGATAAATTTCTTCATAATCTACGGCACGGTTATTTCTGAACAATGATTTTTTTGGTGATCACCTGGCCATGAACATGGATCTGCAGGAAGTACATTCCGTTTGGAACCTGCTGGATGTTGATCCAGGATGAATAGGTTTCGGATACACGAATATCGTTCTCACGGAAGATGGTGGTGCCAAGGGTATTGACCAGGGCAAAATGCATGGTAATCTCCTCTTTTGAAGTGATTTCCATTCTGAACCGGCCCTTGTTTGGGTTTGGAGCAATCCACAGGGTGAGGTCACCGTAGGTTTCCGGTATGGATACCGGGTCGGTGAAGGAGACCACGATGGTATCGCTGGAAAAACATCCATTATTATTCACCTGGGTCCAGTAGGTATCAGAAAGGTTGCCCTGGTAAGCAACCAGGATGGTCTGTGTGGTTGCTCCGGTATTCCACAGATAGGTACAACCCGCATTCCCGGCATCAAGCAAAAGGGTCTCTGTAACCAGGATGGTGGTATCGTTGCCGAGTTCTACAACTGGGTAGGCAAAGAGCGTGACATCAAGGGGATCGGAATAAGGTGATTCGTTGCACTGGTTGGCACTTCTCACGCTTACCTGTGCTGTTCCCGAGAACTGAGAATCCCAGGTGACGGTTCCGGTTGTTCCGGTTCCTTCAATCGTTCCCGCACTGATTGGTTCCAGTTTCCAGATATAACTTTCGGCGTTGAGAGCAGGATTAATTGTATAGACTGACGAATCGGTTTCTTCGCACATGCTGGTTGGCCCGGTTGGTACTTCAGGGATTTCGGGGAAGGGGCGCAGGTGGATCTGGAGGATCGGGCTGGAGGCGCCTGCTCCGCAACCATTGACCGCCTGTACATTGAGGTTGGCATAGCCGGTAAAATCATCCGTCCAGTTGATGATCGCTGCCGTATCATATTCTGTCATCTCACCTGCTGTATCAGGTATAAGGGTCCAGTTGTAGGAGGTGGCATTGGCAACCGGATAGATGGTGTAGAGAGAATTGGGATTGTTTTCACACAGCAGCGTGTCCCCATCCGGTGTAGAGGGGGTCCCGGCAGGAGAGCTGACATGGATATATCCGGGTTTCGTGGTGGTGTTGAAATAGGTTCCGTTGCCAACGGTCAGCGAGACGTCAAAGGAACCAGGTGAGCTGTAAACGATATTTTGCGGGTGTTGGACCGTTGATGTCCCGGGTGTTCCTCCTTGAAAGGTCCAGCTCCATGAGGTAGGATCATTTGTGGAGAGGTCGGTAAAGTCGACGCTCCCCCCTGCACAGATTTCAGTGGTATCGGCTTCGAAATCGGGAATCGGACCACCGGGATAGACCACCTGAACCACGGCCTTGTACCGGAAGTAGTTTTGTTTGGTGATGGTCACGATCATTTCATCTCCCACTACCAGGGTTCCGGGAATGGTGATGACTACCGGAGAACCTGTGCCATCAGCTGTCCCGAGAATCTCGTCATCTACCGAGAGACAGATGAATGAACCGACATTGGAGGTAACGCTGAAAGAGGTTGAACCTTCCGGAATGGTGGTATTATGAAATACAGTAAGGGCCTGGGGAACCTCGGAGTAAACCACCGAAAAGGCATCCCCGTGATGGTGGAAAAGGTGGTAGGTTACCTGTTTGTTTCCGGTGTTGTATGGCCAGTTGGATTGCTGCAGGAAATATTTTCCGGCGGCATTCCCGAAACAGGGACGAAATCCCCTGGAAGAGGGAGTTGTCCCGTAGGTTGGCATGAAGTCGGACCAGAAATTATCCATCATCCCCCACACATAGGTGTCGTTCACAAAACTATACGATACTTCGGATGCCGCTATCAGGCCCAGGGCTCCTGCATTCACCCCGTTATAGGTATAGCGGTGGAACTTCTCTGCAAAGCACTCACTGCTGTAATTATATTTTCCGGTCAGACAATTAATAGAAAAAATAAACGAGAGATAGCTGGTGTTTGTCAATCCGTCTATATTACTGATATTGTAAGCTGGTTCTCCCCATCCGGTTATGGATCCATGATCACGGTGCATCAGGCAGAAAGCCCCTGCATTAAGTGCATTGTTGATGTCCGTGGCATTTCCGCCATTCCAGCAACAGGGCATCTGTTGTGGGGTAGCAGGAATATAGTTCTCCCCGTTTGGACCGAAGTAGTTCATTACCGTACTGGTATTGGTGGCGGTTGACCAGTAATCCACAGCCGGGTTTCCGGCATAGATCTCATTGATCCGGGTGGGATCCTTCCCCTGTTCATACTTCCAGAAGCCACCTACAGTCTCAGAGCAGATCTGGAACCAGCGCACCGTTTGCCAGCCTAATGCGGTGATGGGCTTGTTGTAAAAGACCGTTGAGGTAGGCGGATTCCGTTCGTAATTCAGGAATTTTGTGCACATCACCTGTAGCTGTGTGGCGTTGTTCGCCGTCATCCGCGCCAGACAGATATCCGGCATATGGTCGTTATCCACGTCGGCATAAATATTATCGGATACACAATAGTTGTTATAGATGGGTGCGAGGATATTGTTGTTGGCGTTTGTGCCATGATCTCCCAGCAGCAAAATAGCAGCAGGGGCAGGATTCCAGGTGTTATAGGCGGTGTTGATGTAGTTTTCGATGGCGGTGGTTGTACTCCCACCCACATCGGCCAGGGTTTTCACCACTGTGGAGATCCCTTCGGCAATACGGAAACACCGGATGGAGTCGGCCCATGCCTGGAAATCGGTGCCGTTCGGACAGATGATCAGGTATTCAAAACCTGGCAGGTCGGTCGGTTCCTGGATCCGGGCGTTGTAATCAATCACGGGCAGGGAGGTGTAATTGAAAATGGCATCTTCCAGGATGGGATCCCAAAAACGGCTTCTCAGCCTGTCCTCGCCAAAATGGCCGTTCCCGCCCAGGAATTCAATCTCAATCTTCAAGTCTCTGTAAACTACCAGCACTTTGGTCACAGGATTATACTGGAACGGGGTAATACCGAGCATGACCACATCCACCCCACGGATCTTCTGGGGGGCCGAGATCTGAACCGATTGTTCAGGGTAAAAGCTGTTTTTACTATAAATCTTCCGGTCTTTGTGGTAATAGAGCGGGCCATCTTCATTGTCTTTCGGAATGCGTGGGGCAGGTGCCACCTCTACTCCCTGGAGGATCTCCGATTGCATGCTGATGACCTTCAGTTTGGCTGTGGCTCCCTTGGGAATAGCGATGTACCGGCCATAGCCCGGAAGGTCAGGAGCCCCCTCATCGTTAAAGAGAAATGATCCGGGCAGGGTAACGCTTTTTAAGAGTTCTCCCTTCACCGTCACATCCACCAGTTCGAAGGTATGGACCGAATAGTCGATCGCCACTCCTTTTTCGGTACTGTTTTTCAATGTGAATCCTTCCGCATGGAGTGCATCAGGATAGGAATACTTCTGTGCTGTTGCCGAAAAGGCAATAAAAAAGCATACCGCCAGCACCAGGCCAGCAATACGCCGGAGAAAAATTGCATTCATCGGAAATCTCTTTTTTGGTTCTTTCGAGGGTAAAGATACAAAAAAGAATACAAATGATGGCACTATGTCAACAAAATAACACGGCGGCGGGGCAGACGGGGAAATTCAAAACCTACCTCAGGGTTACTTTCCCTTCGTACATAACCAGCTTCAGCTCCGGACAGGTTTTTTCGTCCGCCCCTTTCATGATCCCCTGGTAGTGGAAATCACTGCCATCCCTGTGATAACGGTTCTCTTTGAAAGCGGACTCAGGAAAATCAAGATCGGTATATTTGGACGTAACAGCGACTCCTGAAAATTTGTTTCCAATGCGCCCGATCGTTACCTTATCTTCATAACTGGTGACCAGATCGTGGAATATTTTGCCTTCCCCTTGACATCCATATGCTTGTTGATTACAAGTTCATCTTCGTAACTGTCGAGGTTCAGGTTCCCTGCTTCCTGGATCGTCAATTCCGAGTATTTGGAATTGAGGTTCAGGTTTCCAGTGTGGTTGATTTCGGCCTCCGCCTCATAGAGAGTCAGGTTCACATCCTGCAGGGAAGCCAGGGTTCCTTTTCAGGGAGATCTCCCCCGGAGAGGTTGTAAATTCGATCCCGGAGATGTAATCAATGATACTGGCAACATCCTCATCTTTTCCATCGATGATCAGTTTGGTGACCAGTCGCACCTGGTTTTTATCCCATGTCTCCACCTTCACCGGCCCCAGTTTATTTTCAAAGCGGATGAGGGTAGAAGGAGATACGGTTGCCTCTTTGGTGATGGTCTTTTCTGTCTCTTTCATGGAATAGCCTGTCAGGGGAAGCAGGAAGACTCCGATTTAGGATTCTCTCCCATCTCCTGAAGATCGGCAAGATAAGCGTCATATTGAATGTCAATCTGATGTAGCTCCCGGTATAGCTCAACGGAGAGCTCAAGTGAGATGTTCTTCCAGACCAGTTCGTCGTTGGGAGAGTCAAGGTCGAGCCCTCCCCTGTTTTTCTTAATATAGGACTCCAGATTGCTTTTCATAGAGCTTCTCTTTGTCCACGATTAACGGGCGTCTTTTCCGCAAATAGGAGATGCACTGATTGATCACGATCCCCTTTTTTGCAAAGGTCAATCAGCTCTCTGTGAATGTCGGGTGTCGCCCTGTTCAAATCGGATTGGTTTGCCATAATGACGACAAGTAATGAAAAAAGTTGGAATTGGGGGGAGAAATTGTTAAAAATGTTAGGACAACACCAAAAAACCGTAGGGGCAATTCATGAATTGCCCCTACGGAATAAACGGAAAATAAAATAAAAATGAACGGCCCGTTTACCGGTCGATCACCACGCGGATAATCGAGGTTCCTTTGCTTCCATGCACCTTCATGTGATAGATGCCTTTAGGCAGGGAAGAGAGGTCGACTGTTTTGGTCAGTTTGTGGTAGATGGGTACATTCTCTTCGGTGTAAACCAGGGTTCCGAGAAGGTTAAAGATCTTGATGTTCACCACACTCTGTTCATTGGTGTTCAGTAACAGGTTGAATTTACCTGTGTTTGGGTTCGGGTATACGGCGATGTTATAGGCATTGAATTCATTGATGCCGAGGGTATTCTTCACCGTTACCACTTTGGCGGGTGAGAAGCGGCCATCGCATTCATCGGTGACACCGGCATAAGTGATGCCGGCTTCGCCCCTGAAATCGGGATCCCAGGTAACCATCAGATTCAGACCATCGGGAGTGAGATCCCCTGCATTTTCCGGATCGATACTCCAGGTATATCCGATGGCTCCCGGTACTTCGGTTCCTGTGAAGTCGGAGCTCGTCACATCTTTGAGGTCTACTACATCCGGACCTGCTGGTGCATTTGCAGGAGCCGGAAGGACAGCCTGGACATCCAGAACCAGCGCTTCGGAGATGCCGCCGTTACCGCAGTCGTTGACGCCTCTTACCCGGAGGACGGCAGAGCCGGTAAAGTTTTCTGCCACATCCAGGGTAATCTCCAAACCGGTTCCGGTAATGGTTCCTGTTTCCGAGGGATCAATAACCCACTCATAGGAAGTAGCCAGCGGTGTTCCTTCGGTGATGAAGATATTCCCCGTTGATGCCTGACAGATCGTTGCATCACCTTGCGGAGTGCCTGCCTGAGCGGGTTTGCTCTCAACGACGATCTCCTTGTTGTGGGTATCGGTACAGGTTCCGTTGTTGGTCACGCTCAGGGATACGATATAGGTACCCGGGTTGATATAGATATGGGTTGGATTTTGCATGGAGGAGGTGTCGTGGATTCCGGAATTGGGATCGCCGAAGTTCCACATCCAGTTGGTGATGGTTCCACCGTTGGGATTCGAAAGATCGGTGAACTCAACCGGGATTTCTTCGCACAGAGGTCCCTCTTCAAAGTCGGCAGTAGGTGTATAGTATGTATTGATATAATCTGATTTGGTCTCTGTAGAGGTATCTCCACCCTTGGTAATAGTCAGTGATACCGAAAAGTTGCCGGCAACATCGTAAAGGATTCCGGTCGGATTCTGTTCGGTGGAGGCGTCCGGGGTCCCGCCTTCAAAGGTCCACTCCCAGGCGGTTGGGTCGCCACTTGACAGGTCGGTGAAATCAACCGTATTCCCAGTACAAACCTGGGTCAGATTGGCTGAGAAATCGGCAATCAGCAGATCGGTTACCACCGGTACCATGTCTTCATAGCGGAAGCAGTTTTTCATGGTAACCGTAACCTGAACCATGGCGCCCAGAGGCAGAACGGGAATCGTCATCACCACCGGAGTGGACCCGGCACCATAGGCGGCAGCCAGTAGCTCACCATCGTTACTGAGCGCGATGAAACTACTGTCAGTGGCCGTCACAGAGAAAGTGGTGCTTCCATAGACAATGCAGGTATCATGCGATACATCCAGGGTTGCAGGTACGGTGTCGTACAAGCAGGAGAAAGCATCTCCGTGATGATGGAACAGGTGGTATGTGACCGTTTTATTCCCGGTGTTATAGGGCCAGCTTGACTGCTTCAGGAAATACTTGCCACCGGCATTCCCAAAAGCGGGCATGATGCCGCGGTGTGCCACTTCAGAAGTCTCAGCC
>JADHVQ010000090.1 GCA_016783905.1 Bacteroidales bacterium
CCCTGGCAGCCGGAGACCATTGCATTCATGACTTTAGCGGATAGCAATCATTTTGTAATGGGGGCCAATTTTCATGGCGGCGCCGAAGTCTTTAACTATCCCTGGGACACCTGGGCTACCCTTGCAGCCGATGATACATGGTGGCAGTTTGTAGGACATGAATATGTCGACACGGTGCACCTGCACAGTCCGCCGGGTTATTTTTCGGGATTCAATAATGGCATCACCAACGGATTTCAATGGTACACCATCTCCGGAGGCCGCCAGGATTATATGAATTACTGGCATTCTGACAGGGAGGTAACCCTGGAGATCTCTGACGATCCAAACCCTCCGGCAAACCAACTCTTGAATTTTTGGGAGTATAACTACCGCTCACTTCTGAATTACATCGAGCAGGTAAACTATGGCGTGCAGGGGATCGTGACCGATTCGGTTACCGGAGAGCCGGTACTGGCGCAGATCTACATCCCCGGACATGATACCGATAATTCAGAGATCCACTCGAAGCTGCCATCAGGCTACTATTCCCGCTTGCTTTATGAAGGCTCCCATGACCTGAGGTTTTCTGCTTCAGGCTATTTCCCGAAGATGGTATATGATGTAACCGTTACCAACCGGGCAACAACACACCTGGATGTAGAGCTGGTACCGTTGAATGTGGCTCAGAATGAACCCCGTCACCAGCGCGTAACCATGGTTTATCCCAATCCATCCGATGGTCAGATTGAACTCATCCTGCCTGAAACCGGGATCACGAATGCGGAAGTGGAATGTTACGGGATGAACGGCAAAAGGCTATTTTTCAGACATTTGAATGTGCCACCAGGCTTCAACTCCATCCATCTCGATATGGGAAACCTGGCCCCTGGTTTGTACCTGATCAGGCTATCAACCGGTAAGTCAAGTTATACTGACCGGATCATGATCCGTTAGAACCTGATCCCGATTCCAAAAACAACTCTGAAAAGGATCAGAAAGAGCAGTGCGATCGCGATGCTTTTCCAGTAAATGGTTATTGTTTTCGTCTCTTCATCGAAAAAGAGGTCCTGCATCATCCCGGCCCTTATGTATATCGGGACCAGGAATAAGATCATTGATCCATTCAGGAAGAGTTCATATAAGGAGATCTCAGGAAGTTTGATCAGACCGATGATGATGTTTCCGGTCACAAAAGGGAGCAGATATTGAAACAGGACAAATTTCCTGGCTTGATCCCCTGGTAGAATATTCAGATAGGTGTTTGCCGTGAAGAGAAGCTGGCGGGCCATCAGAAGCCCCAGGGTAAACATGGCCATCAGGGCAAATAGAGTGATGATCATCTTCCCGGTATCCATGAAATAAAGATACATGATCACGTAGCCGAATCCCTTGCTGAAGAGAGCCCCCATCATCATATCTCCGAAGAAGAAGACCACGCATTGAGCTGTCATCCACACAACCAGCAACTTCAGGATACCGGTCTCTTCAGCCACACGGGTATAGAGAATCCATAACAGGATGCCGGACAGGAGGGCCAGGATAGGGCCCGTACTGAAGATCCCCTTTACGGCATCGGATGTCCAGTCGTAACTACGGATGTAATATTGAATATGGCTGTAAAAGAGTTGGGTTGGGATGTCGAATGCAGATGCCGAAATGGCATGAATAATACTGGTCAGGCTAAAAACCAGCAGGTAAGCGATCAGGAAAAGGACCGTGGAATTGATGCCGATGATGAGTTGTTGCTTCCCGGTCATCTTCTGCATCAGTATTTGTCGGCCACAGCAGGAATGGTCCCGTCGCTGTATTTTCCCTTATCCAGTTTTTCCCGAACGTCAGAAAATGAGTCGATGGTATATTGTACATCTTCCAGGGTATGGACGGCTGTTGGGATCAAACGCAGCATAATCACCCCTTTGGGAACAACAGGGTAGATCACCATGGAGCAGAAGATGCCATAGTTTTCTCTCAGGTCGGCAACGATCTGGGTAGCTTCACTCAATCCACCCTGCAGGAAGACAGGCGTAACGGGAGATTCCGTTCTGCCCAGATTGAATCCTTTCTCCCTGAGTCCGCTTTGCAATGCCCGGACAATGGTCCAGAGCTTCTCTTTCAGTTCAGGTTTAGTCCTCATCAGCTCCAGCCGTTTCAATGCCCCTATCACCATCGGCATAGGAAGAGATTTAGCGTAGATCTGGGAACGCATATTGAAGGTGAGCGCTTTGACGATGGGCTTGTCGGTGGCAACAAAACCGCCGATGCCTGCCATGGCTTTTGCAAAGGTACCGAAATAGACATCAACACCATCCATAACCTTCTGCTCTTCACTGGTTCCGGCTCCGGTGAGTCCCATGGTCCCAAATCCGTGTGCGTCATCAACGAGCAACCGAAAACCGTATTTATCTTTGAACTGCAGAATACCGGGAAGGTTGCCGAGATCACCGGCCATGCCATAAACGCCTTCCGTGATTACCAGGATCCCGCCTCCGGTCTGGTCAGTAAGTTTTCGGGCCCGTTTCAGGGATGTTTCCAGTTTCTCCATGTCGTTGTGCGGATAGACGAACCGCTTGCCCATATGCATCCGCAATCCGTCGAGGATACATGCATGGGCTTCGGAATCATACACCACCACATCGTGCCTATCAATCAGAGCGTCGATGATGGAGACCATTCCCATATACCCATAGTTCAACAGGTAGGCTGACTCTTTCTTTTCAAAAGCTGCCAGTTCCCTTTCCAGTTGTTCATGATATGCTGTTTGCCCCGACATCATCCTGGCTCCCATGGGATAAGCCATTCCATACGCTTCAGCCGCTTTTGCATCTGCCTCACGAACCGCGGGGTGATTTGCCAGCCCAAGATAGTTATTCAGACTCCAGACAAGGACAGGTTTCCCCCGGAAATGCATGCGGTTTGAGATCTCTCCTTCGAGCTTTGGGAAATAGTAATATCCCCATCCATAATCAGCATATTGACCCAACGGGCCCATGTTGGCAACTACTTTTTCAAATATATCCACAGTTCTTTCGTTTTAGTTTATCCGGTGAATCATTTAGGGCACAAAAGTATTTAAAAATTTGTAATTTTGCAGCATGAAACGGATCAAACAACTTGGTTTTCTCTTCCTCATCGGAATAGCTGCTGTTTCCTGTAAACACAGTAAATTGTTGAAGAATCCGGATCTGGATACCAAATACCATGCAGCCATTGCCTATTACAACGAAAAAGACTACTCCAGGGCGTTGCAGTTGTTTGATCAAATGATGGGAGCCATCCGTGCTACCGATAAGGCAGAGGATCTTTATTATTATTATTCCTATTGTTATTACCACCAGAAAGATTACACCCTGGCCTCCTATTACTTCAAACGCTACTACACCAGTTTCCGGAACAGCAACCGGTCTGAAGAGTGCCTTTTCATGAGCGCATATTGCAATTTCCTTAACTCTCCGGCATATAGCCTCGATCAAACCAGTACTACGGACGCTATCAAGGAGTTGCAGTTATTCATGAACATCTATCCCAAAAGCAAAAGGGTGCCGGAATGCAACGACCTGATCGATAAACTACGGGCGAAACTGGAGATGAAGGATTACAAGATTGCAAAACTCTATTACAGGATGGGCGACTATGCTGCCGCAATCACGACGTTCTACAACATTCTGAAGGAGTTTCCGGAGACTGTTCACCGGGAGGAGATCCTGTTTCTGGTCATAAAATCCTATTCCAAATATGCCCGTCTGAGTGTAAAAGAGAAGCAATATGAGCGGCACACCAATACGACGGTTGCATTTCAGGATTTCTATAAAGACTACCCTGCCAGCAAATTTGCCGGAGAAGCGAAAGAGCTGAGTGAAAAATCACGCGAGCATTTACAACACATGGCTGATAAAAATAAAGATGTAGTTGAAAAAGAGAGTAAACGAGTAAGATTTAAATAGAGATGGATTATAAGAAAGTTAAGACAGATGTAGTTTCGGTTACCCGGAATATTGAAGATTTTACCGGTGGCACTGGAAATGTATACGAAACGGTTTCCGTGATTTCCAAGCGGGCGAACCAGATCTCGGCAGAGATGAAAGAGGAACTGAATCAGAAGATCTCCGAATTTGCCACAACCACAGATAACCTGGAGGAGGTTTTTGAAAACCGGGAGCAGATCGAAATCGCCAAATATTACGAGCACCTGCCGAAACCAACCCTGATCTCCATTCATGAGTATGTGAACAACGAGATCTACTTCCGCAAACCTGAGGCTGAGCAGAAAGAGGAGATCATTTAATCGTTCCCGGATGCTGAAAGGGAAACATATCGTAATCGGCATCACCGGCGGAATCGCTGCGTATAAAATCCCATATCTGGTCAGGTTACTTGTCAGGGAGGAGGCACTGGTCCGCGTGATCATGACGCCTGCTGCCAAAGATTTTGTAACGCCACTTACCCTGGCCACCCTTTCGCAGCATGATGTCATATTTCACCCCTTTAACCACGAAACGGGAGCGTGGAACAGTCATGTTGAGTTAGGGCAGTGGGCTGACCTGATGCTTTTTGCCCCAACTACGGCAAATACCCTGGGCAAGATGGCCCACGGTGTAGCGGATAATTTCCTGGTAACAGCATACCTCTCCGCCAAATGTCCGGTGATGATTGCTCCCTCTATGGACCTCGATATGTTTCAGCATCCAACTACCCTGAAAAACCTGGAGATCCTGCAGAGCTTTGGAAACATCATCATCGATGCCCAGGTTGGTGAGCTGGCGAGCGGACTTTCGGGACCAGGGCGAATGGAAGAGCCGGAGAACATCCTGAAGATCATCAAAGATTTTTTTTTTCAACGGCAGGAGCTGACCGGTAAACGGATCCTTGTAACGGCAGGTCCAACCTATGAAAAGATCGATCCCGTTCGCTTTGTGGGAAATCACTCATCGGGGCTGATGGGATTCAGCCTGGCAGAAGAGGCTGCCAGCAGGGGAGGAGAGGTGCTCTTGGTCACCGGCCCTGTGACTCTTCAAACTTACCATCCAGCTATCCGGCGGGTAGATGTTACCACAGCTGCAGAGATGTTCAAAGCCTGCCAGGATCACATTGGCGAGATCAATATCCTGATCATGGCGGCAGCTGTGGCCGACTACACCATGCAGTATCCCGCTGCGGAAAAACTAAAAAAGAGACCGGAAAAACTGACCCTTACCCTTTCTCCCACACCTGATATTTTAAAGGAGCTTGGAAAACAGAAGAGACCCGGCCAGTGTTTTGTCGGGTTTGCTCTAGAGACAGAAAACTACCTGAAGAATGCAAGGAAAAAGCTGAAAGACAAATCCCTGGACCTGATCGTGCTGAACTCTCTGAAAGAGAAGGGCGCCGGGTTTGGAGTTACCACCAATAAAGTGACCATTCTTTCCAGATCGGGTCAAATGATCAAAGGGAAACTCAAACCAAAGAAAGAAGTTGCTTCAGATATTATTGATTCAATCCTGGCAACCATCAACACAAAATAACCGCTATGAGAAAAATCATTCTGTTCCTCGTGTTGACATTAGTTATCCCGCACCTGAAAGCCCAGGAACTGGATTGCATTGTCAGTGTTTCTGCTCCCAGATTAGAGGGTACGGATAAGCAGGTATTTGAAACCCTCCAGACGGCAATTTATGAATTTATGAACAACCGCACCTGGGCCAATTACAACGTGAAGGTGGAGGAACGGATTGAATGCACGATCCTGCTGACAATCAATGACCGTCCCTCGGGTGATGACTTCAGGGGAACCATGAATCTGGTACTGAGAAGACCCGTGTTCAACTCGGCTTACAATACAATTCTGCTTAACTATATTGACAGAGATTTTGCGTTCAAATATATTGAATATCAACCGCTTGATTTCTCAGAAGGGGCTTTCTCCTCCAACCTGACCTCCACACTTGCTTTCTACACGTTTATGTTTCTTGGCTTATATTTCGATTCCTTTGCCTTGTATGCCGGGACACCTTTCTTCGAAAAGGCACAAGAGGTAGTCAACACAGCTCAAAGCGCCCAGGAGTCGGGGTGGAAAGCATTTGAGGGTGATAAGAACCGGTACTGGATGGTTGTCAATCTCCTCAATCCTGCCAACTCAGCCCTTCGTGAATTTTCTTACATTTACCATCGCCAGGGATTGGACCAGATGTATGAACGAGTTGACCTCGGAAGAGGAAATGTGACTGAAAGCCTTGGATTGCTGAAAAAGATCTCCGATGAACGACCGGGCCTGTTCAGCTTGCAACTGACCCTGGATGCAAAAAAAGATGAGTTTGTGAACATCTACTCAGATCAGAGGGTTCCGCCAATGGAGAAGAACAATGTGGTCAACATATTGAAAGATATCGATCCTGCCAATAGCTCGAAATACCAGGCAATCTTAGAAGGAAAATAATATTAATTAATTGTTTTTCATGCTATTAAAGCTCTTCATTGAAAATTATGCTTTAATACAGAAGCTGGAGATCGATTGGAGTGAAGGCTTCTCTGTGATAACCGGTGAGACCGGTGCAGGGAAGTCCATTCTGATTGGTGCTCTCTCGTTGATTCTGGGTCAGCGTGCCGATACTTCTGTGTTGTTCAATAAAGAGGCCAAATGCATTGTGGAAGGAACATTCAGTATATCCACCTACGGACTGGAGCGTTATTTTATTGAGCAGGAGCTGGATTACGAAGAACTTCTGATCTTAAGGCGGGAAATCTCACCTAACGGAAAGTCCCGTGCGTTCATCAATGATACACCGGTCAACCTAACCCAGTTGAAAGAGCTGGGAGACAGACTGGTGAACATTCATTCACAACAATCGATCACCACGCTGAACAAGGCCAACTTCCAGCTTGAGATCCTCGATGATTATGCTTCGGTTCAACCTCAGGTTCAGGAATATCGGGACAAGTTCAGAATCCAGAAGGTACGGCGTTCGGAACGTTCGCTGTTGAATGAACAAGAGTCGCGGCTGCGAGGGGATGCTGACTACCTGCACTTTTTGTTTGATGAACTGGAGAAGGCTGCCCTCATGGCGGGAGAACAGCAGGAATTGGAAGATAAGCTGGCTTTACTGACCCATGCAGAGGAGATTAAAAGTGGCCTTTCCTATTCCTCCCATCTGCTGGAGAACGCAAATTCGAATCTGCTGGGCATGCTGGCTGAGATCCTGACCGCTCTGAGAGGAATCTCCGGATTTCATCAGGAGGTGGCAGAAATTGTTAAACGTTTGGATAGCAACCTGATAGATATTAAAGATATCACAAAGGAATTGCAGCGACTGGAGGATAACATTCAGGTGGATCCACAGGAGTCGGAACAGATTTCTTCCCGCCTGGACCTGATCTACCGGTTGCAGAAAAAGCATCAGGTTACCACGATTGAAGAGTTGCTCAGGATCAGGGAGGAGCTGGCGGCAAAACTACAGGAAACCGTAACCCTGGATGATCGGATTGCACAGCTCGACAAGGAGATTGAAGCAGCTGATCAGGAGCTGGTTACAATGGCCAGGGAGATCTCAGTTACCCGGAGTAAAACGATTCCTGATTTTGAACGCGAGATCGGCGCTTTGCTTAAGGAGTTGGGGATGCCTTCGGCCAAATTCTCGATCGCCTGTACACAGGAAGAGGATTTGACGCCCGACGGACTGGATACCGTGAAGTTCCTTTTTAGTGCCAACAAAGGAGTAACACCGGATGACGTCTCAAAGATCGCCTCCGGGGGTGAATTATCGAGACTGATGCTGAGTGTCAAGTCCATGATCAGCCGGAAAAACCTCTTGCCAACCATTATTTTCGATGAGATCGACAGCGGTGTTTCAGGCGATATTGCCGGTAAAGTGGGGATGATCCTGAAACGGATGGCAGCCAACATGCAGGTCATCGTGATCACCCACCTTCCACAGATTGCCGGGAAAGGGAGTGCCCATTACTGGGTCTTCAAAGAGGACGTCAACGACACCACCCGGTCGAAGATCCGCAGATTGACGCCAGATGAACGAATAGAAGAGATTGCAAAGATGGTTAGTAGCGACCGTCTTACGGAGGCCTCTTATCAGACCGCCAAAGAGTTGCTGATCAACTGAAAGTAGGATAATGAATTTTCTTTTAAATTTGCAGCCATAACAAAACCGACAATCGTATGAAAATATTAGTTTGCATCAGCAATGTGCCTGACACCACTACCAAGGTCAAATTTGTCGATGACCTGAAGAAACTGGACGAAACCGGCATTCAATGGGTCATCAATCCATGGGATGAGCTCTCCCTTACCCGGGCCCTGGAGTTGAAAGACGACGCTGCTAATGGCATTGAGAAGATTACTGTTGCCCATGTTGGACTGTTGGGATCGGAGCCCACTATCCGGAAAGCGCTTGCCATTGGGGCTGATGATGCCATCCGCATCAATGCTGCTCCGGCAGATGCCTATTTTGTTGCTGCTCAATTAGCTGAAGTGATCAAAGACGAGTCGTATGATATCATCCTGTGCGGGATCGAATCCAGCGATTTCAATGGATCAATGGTAGGGGGGATGCTGGCCGAACTCCTCGGAATCCCCTCTGTATCTGCTGTGTCAAGCCTGCAACTCGAAAACGGGGAAGTAATCCTGACCCGGGAGATTGATGGTGGAAAAGAGACTGTTATGATACCTGTTCCGTTCGTTGCCATTGTCCAGAAAGGGATTACCAAAGAGCCGCGCATTCCTTCGATGAGAGGGATCATGATGGCCCGGAGCAAACCCATCAATGTGTCGGAACCTGCTGCTATTGAGGCGCTTACTGATATTATTCAGTACGAGATGCCGAAACCACGCGCGGCCTGTAAGTTTGTGGATCCCGAACATCCCGGGGAGTTAATTACTCTCCTGCAAAACGAAGCAAAAATTATCTAAAAAAAAAGATATGTCAGTTTTAATATTCGTTGAAAACTGGGACGGAAAATTCAAGAAGCTCTCTTTTGAACTCGTCTCCTATGCCGCCAAAGTCGCTGAAATGATGAATACAGGCGCCATCGCTCTCTCCATCGGAAAAGTTGAACAAAGCGAACTCAAAAAGCTTGGTAACTATGGCGTAAAGAAGGTTATTTATGTTGAGAACGAAGAGCTTATACTCCTCGACAACCAGGCTTATTCCTCTGTGATTGCTGAAATAGCCACCAAAGAAGAAGCTTCCGTTCTGGTGTTGGCCAACAACAATACAGGCAAAGCTCTGGCTCCCCGGTTATCTGTGAAACTCAAAGCAGGAATTGGTTCCGGGGTAAGTAAATTACCACTCAGCATCGATCCTTTTACGGTCTATAAGAAAGTTTATTCAGGCCGTGCCTTTGCCAACCTGACCATCAACTCTCCCATCCGGATCCTTATGCTGGCTCAAAATTCATTTGAACTGATTGAGACACCGAATGAGGCCACGGTGGAAACCATTACGGTTCAGGTAGAACCAGGTCTCATCAAGACCGTTG
>JADHVQ010000091.1 GCA_016783905.1 Bacteroidales bacterium
ACCTTCAGGATCCGGTCGAATGCCCGGGCCGAAAGTCCAAGTTTCTCCATGGCAGTTTTCAGGATCAGGTTACAGGGTTCATCGAGTGCACAAAAGGTGCGAAGTGTTTTTGCTGTTATCTGTGCGTTACAGTAGATTCGCGGGAATTCTGCATAGCGTTTTGCCTGGATCTCCCTGGCCGCAATCACGCGCTTCCGGATGACAGCGCTCTCCTCAGACCGGCGGGAATCACTCAGCTCCTTGAATGGCACAGGGATCACCTCTACATGGATATCGATCCGGTCGAATAGTGGTCCCGATATCCGGTTGATGTATTTCTGCACAGTACCTGCTCCGCATTTGCATTCGATCTGCGGATGATTGTAGTATCCACAAGGACAGGGATTCATTGCCGCCACCAGCATAAAGCTGGCCGGGAACTCCACGCTCATCCGTGCCCTTGAGATAGTCACAACCCGGTCTTCAAGTGGCTGCCGGAGCACTTCGAGTACGGTTCGTTTGAACTCGGGGAGCTCATCGAGGAAAAGCACTCCGTTGTGAGCCAGGGAGATCTCTCCCGGCTGGGGGACTCCCCCGCCCCCTACCAGCGCTACATCTGAAATGGTATGATGTGGCGCCCTGAAAGGCCGGGTTGGCACCAGCGACCGGTGCACACCCATCTTTCCGGCTACCGAATGGATCTTGGTCGTTTCCAGCGCTTCCTCCAGGGTAAAGGGAGGAAGGATGGATGGTAACCGTTTGGCCAGCATTGTTTTACCAGCCCCGGGTGGTCCGATCAGGATGAGGTTATGCCCTCCTGCTGCCGCGATCTCCAGGGCTCTTTTGATGTTCTCCTGGCCTTTCACATCCGAAAAATCGTGTTCATAATCGGCCGCCCGGTTCAGAAACTCCTCATTGCAGTCGACCATCGTACGTGTGAGTGTGCCCTTGCCATCGAGAAATTCCATAACCTCCCGGATATGCTTCACCCCATATACCTCCAGCTTTCCGACTACAGCCGCTTCAGAAGCGTTTTGCCGGGGTAGAATCACACCTTTGAATCCCCTTTTCAGCGCCTCGATCGCGATCGGAAGGGCCCCTTTGATGGGCCTGATGGTGCCATCCAGCGATAACTCTCCCATGATGATAAAGGAACCGATCCGTTCGTTGCTGATATGTTCGTTAGCAGCCAGGATCGCCACGGCAATAGAGAGATCGTAGGAGGAGCCCTCTTTCCGGATATCGGCAGGGGCCATGTTGATCACAATCTTCTTTCCGGGAATCCTGAGCCCAATGCCCCGCAGGGCTGAATCAATCCGTTGTTGACTCTCTTTCACGGCATTATCAGGCAATCCCACCATGAAGAAGTTGATACCGAGTTCGATGCTGACTTCGATGGTGATGGTAATGGCGTGGATCCCGTAAAGAGCACAGCCAAATGTTTTTACCAGCATAGTTTCGTTTGCCCATTAATCCGGTTTAAGGGCAAAAGGTTATATCTGAAAAGCAGTTTTTTTTGTCTACTTCCGGGGCTTGTACTTCGATTCCGACAGGATTTTCTGGGAATCCGTTTCGTGGATAAGTTCTTTGAGTGTAACTTCCTGATTCTGCTCCATGTATGCCCTGATGATCTGCCAACCAAGGTATTCACCCAGCCGGGGAGGAGATTCAGTAGAAAAATCGGCTGTAAAAGGCCCGTCGGCAAGAAAGGTCCGGATGGTACTTCCCTGGGAGGAATACAATAACCGGTTCTCAATAATGGCAGCCCAAACATGGGCTTCATTGGCGTTGATCCACTCCATCTGACGTTCCGTATAGGCAATTTTAAAACGATCAGGGTAGTCCGGGATCAAGGCATCCAGGAAATAGATCCGTCTCCCGGCATCCATCATCTGGTCGAGCAAGGTGTTTCCCGGATAGCGCACCGGATAATATTCTTCTTCTATGGCCCGGATACAACCGGGCAATATATAGGCAGGCTCCATTCGTTGAATCTTATACAATGGCAGGCCATCAGCGGCATAGGGTTTGAACCCGGTGCCAAGGTATGTATCCAGTGCGATCAGCAGGACACTGTCAACATAGTGGACCGGATAATCATATTCCCCGCCGGAAATATAGGTATAAACCCTTGGTATTCTGGCATCAGGGTAATAATAGAGCAAGTGGCGGAAGGCTTCTGTCAACTCACGTCCCAGGCCGATGAGATCGGGGAACTGCTCCCGGGAGGCGTTGTAAAATTCACGGGTCCGGATATTGGTCAGATACTCCTTAAGGTTGTTGATCCTGGAGCTATCCCTGAGATCCGTATCCAGGAAAAAAAGGTACGATGGCTTGATCTGTTCCAGTCCCTCTTCCAATCCGTTAAGCGGGATCGAAAACAAAGCCTTGTCGTAGCGGTGAACCACCACCTCATCCAGCGGAACATCCGAAACATCCACCTGCAACCTCGACGATGACCAGTTGCAGGAACCCATGATCATCAGGAGCAGAAGCAGCAAGGGCACATAACCGTTCAACGTTGTTCTCATCATGGATTTAAAAACGTGAATAACTTTATTATATTTCATGAAAACCTGAAGACAAAACTACAATCAAATGTTATATTTTTGCTTGAAACAAGCGAGAAAAGCTGTAAAACATCATCTATGAAAAAGGTCATTATCCCTCTCTTCCTTCTTGTATCCGGATGTTTACAATCCTCTTTCATACAAGCCCAGGACCAACCGATAAAGCTGGGATTGAAAGCCTCACCGAACCTGTCGTGGATGGCTCCCGAAACAAAACACTACAACTACGATGGGATCACCGGGGGTGCAACCGTCGGACTGGTTGCCGATTTTTATTTTGCCAAAAATTACGCCTTTTCAACTGGTTTTAATTTCGTTTTCCTGAATGGGAAACTAACCTATGGCGATTCCCTGTTTCAGAATACAGGGGCCATTTATGGTCAGATAAGCCGGAAATACAAATTCGTCTATATTGACATCCCTTATATGATCAAGATGCAGACCAATTCCTTCGGACGCTTCTCTTTTTTCGGACAGATCGGATTTTTAACCGGATTCCGTATAAACGCAAAAGCCAGGGATCAATTTAATCCTGAAAGTGGCGGATCATCCCTGGATGAAAACAACAACATCACCTCAGAGACCTCCTTGATCCGACAATCAGTTATCTTTGGAGTGGGACTGGAATATCATCTTGATGTCAATACCAGGATTTTTGTTGGTGTCAATTATAGTAACAGTCTGAATAATATTCTGACCGGGAAAAATTCAGCGACATATCTCAGTGAGAAGTCCCAGCTCAATTTCATCGAACTCAACCTGGGCGTATTATTTTAAACAAGGGTATGAAGGTAGCACTGGCACAGCAGAACTATATTGTTGGCAATTTTGAATACAACACCGGTCTGATCCGGGATGCCATTGCCAGTGCCCGTGAGGCCGGTGCCAACCTGGTAGTCTTTCCTGAATTGTCTGTTTGCGGGTATCCGCCCCGCGATTTTCTGGAATTCGCTGATTTTCATGATTCCTGCTTTCAAGCTGTTGAACTGATTGCCGGTGATTGCAACGGCATTGCCGCGATTGTAGGAGCTCCATCAAAGAATCCGGGAGAGAAGGGAAAGCCTCTTTACAATACCGCTTTTTTTCTTGCCGGGGGTCGGATTCTTGGGATGTCCCACAAGACCCTACTGCCCACCTATGATGTGTTTGATGAATACAGGTATTTTGAACCAAACCGGATCCCTTATGACGTCATCAACTTCATGGGGACCCGTTTTGCCCTGACCATCTGCGAAGATCTGTGGAATATGGACGACTATCCGTTGTATGTCAGGAACCCCATGGAAGAGCTGATCCCACTGCAACCCGATGTGATCATCAACATAGCGGCCTCCCCCTTTCACTATCACCAACCTGCGATCCGGCGGGATATCCTCTCCCGGAATGCGAAGCAATACAACCTTCCGATATTTTATGTGAACCATGTAGGAGGGCAAACCGAGTTGCTCTTTGACGGTGGTTCCATGGTGGTAGCCCGCGACGGCACCCTGGTGTCGGAAATGAAACGTTTTGAGGAGGAGATCCAGGTATACGATCTGGAGAACCAACAGATGCAGGATGCCGGATACCGGATCTCCAACATACCCCTCCCCCATCCCCTCCCCAACAAGGGAGGGGAGTACCAGGCATCAGAAATAGAACTGATCCACGCTGCATTGGTAATGGGCATCCGTGACTACTTCTCTAAGATGGGATTCTCCAAAGCGATCCTGGGTTTGAGTGGAGGCATTGATTCGGCGGTTACGCTGGCCCTTGCTGCCGAAGCCCTGGGACCGGAACAGGTTAAGGCCCTTCTGCTTCCATCCCGGTTTTCTTCGGAACATAGCATCGCAGATGCCCGCCAACTGGCAGAAAACCTGCAGGTTCCATACGACATCATTTCCATTGACGAATCATTCACCGCCGTGGAGAACTCCCTGAATCCCTTATTCAAAGGAATTTCATTCAACCTCACCGAGGAGAATATCCAGGCACGTCTACGGGCCGTTATCCTGATGGCTATGGCCAATAAATTTGGCTATATCCTGCTGAATACCAGTAATAAAAGTGAGGCGGCCGTGGGATATGGAACCCTCTATGGGGATATGTGCGGAGGGATCTCTGTACTCGGAGATCTTTACAAGACCCAGGTCTATGAATTGGCCCGTTACATCAACCGTTCAAGCGAGATAATCCCCCTGAATACCCTCTCTAAACCTCCTTCAGCCGAACTCCGTCCGGATCAAAAGGATGCAGATTCATTGCCCGACTACGAGCTGCTGGATCAGATCCTCTTTCAATACATTGAAGAGCGAAAGGGTCCCAGGGAGTTAATGGCCATGGGATTTGATCCGGAGGTTGTAAAGAAGGTGCTGGGATTGGTGAACAGCAGTGAATGGAAACGGCATCAGGCCCCTCCCATTTTACGCGTTTCACCTAAGGCATTCGGTGTAGGACGGCGGATGCCGATCGTAGGGAAATACCTGTAGGGGCGACCGACCCGGTCGCCCTTACATGATTACCGATTCCACCGATTTTATCTCCGGAACGGCACGAATCATTGCTGTTTCGATGCCGTTTTTCAGGGTCATCTGGCTGTGCGGACAGTTGCCGCACATCCCGGTCAACCGTACACTTACGATGTTATCCTCAGAGAGATCCACAAATTCCACATCGCCACCATCAGCCTGCAGGTAGGGACGGATCTGTTCCAGGACATTCTTTACTTTCAGTTCAAGTTCTTGGTTTTCTGACATCGTGGTAAATTTCTTTTAGGGTGCAAAATTAATAAAAAGTTTCCCGGATGGCGTTGCTGATGGCTACCTGCTGGGCGACATGGGCAGCTAGTTCATCAAATGCCGCAGCAACAGGCAACTTCGGATCGGTGGCAACAGGTGCTCCGGAATCGCCAGATTCGGTGATTTCAGGATCGATCGGAATCTGTCCCAGGTAATTAATGCCAAGCTCCTCCGAGAACTTCCTGCCTCCCTCCTGTCCGAAAATGTAATATTTTTTCTCCGGATCATCCGGAGGTATGAAGTAGGACATGTTCTCCACCATCCCCAGGATCGGAATCGAGATCTTGTCGTTACGGAACATATCGGTCGCTTTCCTGACATCCGCCAGCGCCAGTTGCTGAGGAGTAGACACAATGATTGCTCCGGTCAGAGGAAAGTCCTGGACCAGTGTCAATGGAATATCTCCGGTTCCCGGAGGAAGGTCCAGAATCATGTAATCCAGTTCACCCCACTCCACATCGGTAAAGAGTTGACGCAGGGCAGTGGAAGCCATGGGGCCCCGCCAGATCAAAGCTTTCGACTGGTCGACAAAGAAACCGATGGAGATGAGCTTCAAACCAAATTTCTCCACGGGCTGGATGATCATCTTCTCTCCCTTTTCATGTCCTAAAGGACGGTAATTTACCAGGCCCAGCATCATCGGGATGGACGGGCCGTAGATATCGGCATCGATCAATCCAACCCGGGCTCCGGTTCGTGCCAGGGCTACCGCCAGATTGACAGCTACAGTCGATTTTCCGACACCCCCCTTCCCGGAGCCAATCGCTATGATGTTCTTGACATCCTTCAGCATCTCGTCGGTCTCCTTGCGCTGGCTGGTCACGCGTGAGGTAAGTTCAACCTCCACCTCGAGATCACTGCCCACATGGCGATGAATTTCATCCACGCAAGCCTGTTTCAACTCATTCTTGAGCGGACAGGCAGGGGTAGTCAGGACAAGCTTGAAGGAGACCTTCTTGCCATCAATGTTAATATCGTCAATCATATTCAGCGTCACAAGGTCTTTCCCGAGATCCGGGTCAATAACATGCTTCAGGGCAGAGAGGATATTGTCTTTGGTGATTTTCATAAAGGGTTCGTTAGTAATTGGTCATAAGGTCATACAGTCATAGAGTCATGAGATTCAAATAATTCGTCATTCGTCATTCGTAATTCCCAAACTGGGTTCCAGAAATATTTTTCGAAGTCAACAATTTGATCATCTTTAACGTTGATCCCTTCGCTTCTCAATAACTGTTCCATGATGCCGGGTGCGCCAAAATGTCGTTTTCCGGTTAGCATTCCGTTCCGGTTTACAACCCGGTGGGCCGGGAGGTTGATCACCTCTGTGTGGGAAGCGTTCATCGCCCATCCCACCATGCGCGCTGATCCCCGCGAGCCAAGGTATTCGGCGATGGCTCCATAGGAGGTCACCCGGCCGAAAGGGATCAACCTGACCACCTCATATACGGATTGAAAAAAAGAGTGATTCACAATAGCTACAGATCTTTCTTCAGTTCCAGGAGGAACTCCTTGAGGCGTGTCAGGGTATCGTTGATTTCCACATTCCTGGCCACGTCATCGCGATTCTGACGGATCTTCTCCTTAGCCCCCTGCAGGGTATATCCTCTCTCTTTTACGAGGTGATAAATAATCCGAAGCTGCTCCAGATCCTCCTTGGTATAGATCCTGTTGCCCTTCTTGTTCTTCCTGGGTTTGAGTATATTGAACTCCTTCTCCCAGTAGCGGATCAGCGAAGCATTCACCTCAAAAAGTTCAGCAACTTCTCCGATGGAGTAGTAGAGCTTTTCGATGCGTTTCCGGGTGTTCAGCATGGGATTAACAGATTGATTAATCCATGGATTGTGATGGGCGCGCCGAGAGTTCCAGCATCAGCTCGAACTGTTCCGGCGTAATATCGTTGTAGAAAAAATAGATCGGATTTATGGGGCGTTGATTTTTACGAACTTCGTAATGCAGGTGAGGGGCGGTTGACTTTCCGGTGTTCCCCACGAGTCCGATTATCTGTCCGCGCTTCACTTTCTCACCGGGCCGCACCAGAATCTTCGACAGATGGGCATAAAGGGTGGTATAGGTATACCCATGGTCGATGATTACCTGATTCCCGTACCCGCCGAAATTCCGGCCGGTTTTGATCACCACCCCATTGCCGGAAGCATAAATCTCGGTTCCAACAGGAGCAGTGAAATCAACGCCTTCATGAAACTTCTTTACCTTGTAAAAAGGATCCATCCGCGTGCCGAAATAGGATCCGATCCGGGTCAGGTCCTTGTTGCTGACCGGCTGGATGGCAGGGATACTGGCCAGCATATTCTCTTTATTCTTGGCCATGGCAAAAACTTCATCCAGTGATTTCGACTGCACATACAACTGTCCCATGATCTTGTCCATCTTTTTATGCGTCTCGATGATGATCTCAGAGTTGGTGTATCCCTTCAGTCGTTCATAGCGGTCAATCCCGCCGATGCCGGCTTCCCGGATGGGTGAAGGGATTGGTTCGGCTTCAAAGATTACGCGGTAGATGTTGTCGTCCCGTTCCTGGAGGTCTTTCAACACCATCGTGAATTTGCCAAGCTGGTCATTCAGGATCTGGTACTGTAACTGTAACTGGGCAATCTCCCTTTTCTGAGCTTTTTCCTTCGGGGAATCCGCAAAATTATAGACAATTACGAGGATAACAGCAGCAAAGACAACCCCTGTACTGATGTGAGACAGGAATAAAAGCATCCGTTTTTTAAAAGTGGTCTGAATCCTGTCAAAGGTCAACGAGTGCTTATTGAAACGGTATTTAACCTTGCTCATTGGCAGACGAGTAAAGAATCAATCAAAACAGAGGGGCTAACATAAGCAAAATTAAGTAAATAATTAACTTTGTGTCCGGTTTCCCGGTCGAATTTTTATCAATCCATGCTAAATCCCTGTTAATCTTATATTTAAATGGACTCTTCCAACGTACGACAGACATTTCTTGATTTTTTCAGGTCCAGGCAACATCATATTGTTCCCAGTGCACCCATGGTGATCAAGGATGATCCAACCCTGATGTTCACCAATGCAGGCATGAACCAGTTCAAAGACATCTTTCTCGGGAACAAGAAAGCCACCAGCAGGCGGATCGCCGATACCCAGAAATGCCTGCGGGTTTCGGGCAAGCACAACGATCTGGAAGAGGTAGGGCACGACACCTATCATCATACCATGTTTGAGATGCTGGGCAACTGGTCGTTTGGTGACTATTTTAAAAAAGAGGCCATTGAATGGGCATGGGAACTCCTGACCGGCGTCTATCACATTGACAAAGAGAGACTATACGTAACTGTTTTTGAAGGAGATCAGGCTGATGGTCTGGTGGCCGATGCTGACTCTCTTGCCTATTGGAAGGAGCTTGTCCCCGATGAGCATATCCTGTTCGGGACCAAAAAAGACAACTTCTGGGAGATGGGTGATACCGGGCCCTGCGGTCCCTGTTCTGAGATCCACATCGACCTGAGGCCGGACAAGGAACGGAAAGCGCTTTCGGGCCGTGAACTGGTGAACTCCGATAATCCCCTGGTCATTGAGATCTGGAACCTGGTGTTCATTGAATTTAACCGGCAGGCCGATGGCAGGTTGATTCCTCTGCCAGCCAAACATGTTGACACCGGTATGGGATTCGAACGACTCTGTATGGTATTGCAGGGAAAAGTTTCCAACTACGACACCGATATATTCCTGCCACTGATCAGTGCCCTCTCGAACATGTCCGGGATAACCTATGGATCGGATCCCAAAGCAGATGTTGCCATGCGGGTAGTGGCAGATCACCTCCGTGCGATTGCTTTTGCCATTGCCGATGGCCAGCTGCCCTCCAACGTCAAAGCTGGCTATGTGATTCGCAGGATCCTTCGCCGGGCGGTTCGGTTCGGATATGTCTTCCTGCACTTCCGGGGACCTTTTATTTGTGAACTGGTAAAGGTACTGACAGACCAAATGGGAAAAGTTTTTCCAGAACTTAAATCCCAGCA
>JADHVQ010000017.1 GCA_016783905.1 Bacteroidales bacterium
AAAGGTTTGCCAGGGAAAATTTACCAGCTATCCTAATTGCCAAGTATTGCACATATATTGCACATATATTGCGCATGGATTGCCATAATTTCGCTATTTCGCTACTTATATTTTATCCAGCGGCTCCGGCTTGGTGTAAGAAGCCTTGATCCCAAGGATAAAGACGATGACGGTTGACCCAAAAGCAAAGAGGCTGAGGAGCTTGAAATCTTTGGTGAGCAAACAGAAGTTGAAGAGTCCGTGGAAGAAGGCGGCGGCAAACAGGCCGGTCATGTTGTAGACAAACCTTGACTTGAGGAACTTGGCCATCCCAACGTAGAAACCCATGATGACGGCAAAGATCAGGTTGGCCGGAACAAAGACAAATGCATAGAGGGTCTCCGGGAAAAGGGATCGAATGCCCAGGGGATCGAGGATGAACAATAAAATCCGTATGGTGGAGAAGCCCAGTGCTACCATGATGGAGAAGGTGATCCCATGAATGGGTTTATCAATGAGCTCTCTGGGGATGATCACATATCTGTAAATGATGTACATGCCTAACTCAGAAGCAAAACCTACAGTAACAAAGGAATAAAAAAGGGTGCGTTTAAGGTTCCGGAGTTCATTCAGGCCAAGCAATGAAGAAAGGTACTGGGCTGCAATCAGGACGACTACCCCAAGCATGCCCAGGAAAAAGCTTTTCACAAGCAGTGAAGAAAACGCTTTCCCATTCCGGCGGTGAAAATAAAAATACAACACACCTGCCATCACAGGCGCAAAGGTTAAGGTGATATACACAAGTGGTCTCATGCTAACTGGATTGGTGATTCAGACGATCAAATGTAAGATATTTTATACTTTTACCAAGTTTTATTCTTTAATTTCCCCTGAGTTGACAGCTGAAAAGAGAATCCTGAAAGGGTTGGTGGAGAAATCCACCGGGAGCTGGGTGTATGTACGAAGCGAGGAGGGGAGGAGATATCAATGCAAGGTCAAGGGGCGTTTCCGCATCCAGGGGATCCGGCTGACCAACCCTGTTGCTACAGGTGATCACGTGGAGTTTACTCTGCTTCCGTGTGAAGAGGAGGGAGTGATCCACCGGATCATGCCCCGTGATAACTACATCATCCGCAGGGCCACCAAACTTTCCCGGGAGGCTCATATCATCGCGGCAAATCTCGATCACGCGTACCTGATTGTTACCCTTGCCAATCCGCGGACATCAACCGGTTTTATCGACCGTTTCCTGGTGACTGCCACCGGATATTTCATCTCCGCCAGCCTGATATTTAACAAACTGGATATCTATGAGCAAGAAGAAAAGCGCCGGTTAGAGGAACTGTTCCGCATATACCAAAAGGCCGGCTATCCATGTTATGCAGTTTCTGCCCTGCGTGGCGACCATATTGATCAAGTCAGAGCGCTTTTAAAAGACAAAGTCAATCTTTTTGCCGGTCACTCCGGTTCTGGCAAATCTGCACTGATCAAGGCGATAGATCCCCAGTTGAATCCCCGTATCGGGGAAATCTCTGAAGTCCACCGGAAAGGCATGCATACCACTACTTTCGCTGAGATGTATGAACTGGAAGGAGGGGGCTATATCATCGACACTCCGGGCATCAAGGAGTTTGGGCTGGTTCACTTTGAAGCAACCGAGATCCCCCGGTGTTTTCCCGAGATGGACCGTCTCCTGCCCCAATGCCAGTACAGCAACTGTACCCATGTTCATGAACCGGGATGTGCCGTGAAACAGGCACTGAAGGCGGGAGAAGTCAGTGAGATCAGATATAATAGCTATCTTAGCATCCTGAATGACGATAGCAAACGATAATTCCAATGATAGCCCGCGACCTGATAACCGATTCCCTAACCCCCCTGAAGACCTCCGACAGCGGCGCCCTGGCGCTGGGCATGATGGATGAATACCGGGTTTCGCATATGCCCATTGTCAACAATAAGGAGTTCCTTGGCGTGATCAGCGATACCGACATCTTCAACCTGAATGCCTTCGACGATCCGCTGGGGAACCATAATCTGTCGTTGAATGGCGCTTATGTGAAAGAGAACCAGCCTATCTATGAGGTGATCCAGACCTTTGCAAACTTAAAACTCACCATCATGGCTGTGGTGGATGAGAAAAATCAATACCTGGGAGCCATCACCCTGGCCAACCTGGTTCACCACATGGCTAATATCACCTCCATCGACACACAGGGAGGAATCATTGTGTTGGAAATCAATGATAAGGACTACTCACTTTCTCAGATCTGCCAGATTGTTGAGTACAATGATGCTACTGTCCTCAGCTCTTACATCACCTCTTTTCCCGATTCCACCAAACTCGAAGTGACCCTGAAGATAAACCGCCTCGATATTGGCTCCATCCTCCAGACCTTCGACCGTTACGGGTACCATGTTATCTCCAGCTACTCCAATAAAGATGCTTATTCTGAGACCATTCAGGAACGATTTGACTCGTTGATGAATTACCTAAATATTTGACGGCTGGCTATGAGATCACTCTTGCTGACCGGGCTCCTCCTGTTCATGGGTATCCTTCAGGTCAGAGGGGCAGGTGACAGCACGGCCCTGGTTATCATAGAGCGCATCACCCTGGAAGGGAATAAGATTACCCGTCCGGGGATTATCCTTCGAGAGCTCAGGTTCAGCGCCGGAGACACCATGACTGCTCAGACGTTACCTTCTGCACTTCAGAGAAGCCGTGAAAATGTGTTCAACACCGCTCTTTTTAATGTGGTGGACATCGATACGGTGAGGCTTTCCTCTGCCCCCACCTGCCTGGAGGTGTTCGTGAGGGTGATCGAACGGTGGTACATATGGCCCATCCCCTACATTGAATTTCCAAACAGGAACATCAATGCCTGGATGAAGACCTTTGACTTCCGGAAGCTTACCTACGGACTGAATTTCAAGTTTTTCAATGCGCGTGGACGGAACGAGACGCTCACCCTCCTGATCCACCTCGGATTCAACCAACAGGTTGGATTTACATACCAAACTCCCTGCCTGAATAAAAAACAGACCTGGGGTTTTGGTTTTGGCGGAGCTTACAGCAGGAACAGGTCGCTTATCATTGGGACTACCGGCAATAAAAGCAACTACCTGGATACGGCCGGTGGAAGCCTCCAGCAACGGGCTCTCGGATTTATAGAGGGGTACTTCAGACCCAACCTTTACAGTTATCATATCCTGGCCCTGGGGTATGATTACTACCACTTCGCCGATACACTGCTGAAGATCCCCGGTTACCTGGCAGACAGCACCGCCGATCAATCCTTCTTCACCCTCCATTACAAATACAAGCTGGATCACCGGGATGTGCGGTACTATCCCTTGCAGGGTTTCTATTTTGACCTTGAATTGACCAAACGGGGTTTTGCTGCGGAGCCGGTGAACCTCTTCAGCATCCAGTCGGCTTTCCGGAAATACTGGAAGTTCACAGAACGTTGGTACCTGGCTGCCGGAGCAACAGCCAAATGGTCGTGGCCCGATGATCAACCCTTCTTTCTGCAGCGAGGAGTAGGGTATGGCCGTGATATCATCCGGGGTTTTGAATACTATTCGATCAATGGCTCCTGGTTCGGGCTGGTGAAGACGAATCTCAAGTTTGCCCTCATCAAACCACGGATCGGGAAGATCCCATTCATTCATACGCCAAAATTCGGGGTTATCCCATACGGTTTATTTCTGAACCTCTTTGTGGATGCTGGTTATGTAAATAATTCAGTGGCCCGGGTGAAGCAGAATAACCCCTTGGTCAACACCATCCTTGCCGGCTACGGCCTAAGTATCGATTTTATCACCTATTACGACATTGTGCTGGATCTCAATTTTGCCATGAACAGTTTGGGTGAACCGGGGATCTACATCCATTTCATTGCACCGATCTAGTTGCGTTGGGTTTTCACGAAAAATCGAGTATCTTTGCGCACTGAAATTCAGAATCATCAATGAATTTAGCACTCTTTGGCCGGACGGTCACGGACCAGTTACTTCCCTACATCCAGGAGTTCATTCAACGACTGGAGGAGGTGAACGGAACAATCTGGATTTATAAGTCTTTTTACGAGCAGCTGGAAGGGCGGATCCGATTTGCAACGAGTCCTGATCTCTTTCTCCAGGCTTCTGACCTCCATGAAAAGGTCGATTTTCTCTGTACCATAGGCGGTGACGGGACCATCCTCGATGCCGTTGCCCTGACAGGGAACAGCGGGATCCCCATCATTGGCATCAACATGGGAAAGCTGGGATTTCTTTCAAGTATCTCAAAAGATGAGATCCTCCCTGCGTTGGAGGAAATTCAAAACCATAAGTATACGCTCGAGAACCGGGCACTGCTGCAGCTTCACGAGCCACAAGACCTGTTTGGCAACTTTCCCTATGCCCTGAATGATCTTACTATCTACAGGAGTGATCTAATGACGATGCTGACCATCCGAACTTACATCAACGATGAATTTTTGAATTCATACTGGGCCGATGGCCTGATCGTATCCACACCCACCGGGTCAACAGCCTATTCATTGAGCTGTACAGGTCCGATCGTGACCCCCGGCTCAGAGAATTTCGTCATCA
This sequence comes from Bacteroidales bacterium, assembly GCA_016783905.1. Taxonomy (GTDB): domain Bacteria; phylum Bacteroidota; class Bacteroidia; order Bacteroidales; family FEN-979; genus QYOJ01. The sequence continues at coordinate 4,579 of JADHVQ010000017.1, forward strand.
CCCCGATAGCCAGTCACAACCTTACAGTGAGGCCGATCGTGATCCGTGATGATACCCGGATCAGAATCGTTGTGGAAGGCAATGGGGAGGAGTTTTTCGTTTCCATGGATTCAAGGAAAGAGAAGGTAAAGACCGGACGTGAACTGATCGTCACAAAGGCCGGATTCCAGGTCAGGCTGCTCCGGTTACCCGGGCGCCATTTTTTCAAGACCATCCGTGAAAAACTTAACTGGGGATTGGATGCACGCAATTGAATTAAGAATTAAGAATTACGAATTAAGGTACATTTCTTCAATAATTTCCCGAAACTATCGTTAATGAGATGTCTGAGTATACGGGTATGAAATTTTCTTTTATTTTGCTTTTTTCCGTTTTCTTTGTTTATGCCGGTTCTGCGCAGGATCTGGAAGTGGGCATTTTTGGAGGCGGGTGCTATTACCTGGGGGATGTGAATCCCTCGGGCCATTTTAAGGGAACCCGACTCGCCTACGGGGTTCTGGCCCGGTATAACATCGATAGCCGATGGGCTGTGAAGTTAAGCGGTACCCGCGGAACAGTCACCGGAAACTCTGCCAATACCTGGTTCCTGCCTGACCGGAATCTGCAGTTTGAGAGTCCGGTTACCGACATCTCAGCGGTAGCGGAGTTTAACTTTCTACCCTATTTCACCGGGAGCAAGCGGAATTTCATTTCCCCATACGTCTTCGCAGGCATCGGGATGTTCTTTTTCAAACCTGCCTCCATAGGTGTGGAACTTCAGCCACTTGGAACGGAAGGACAACAGGTAGGGTATGACGGACGGAAGCCCTATTCTCTCATCGGGTTCAACATCCCGTTCGGATTAGGAGTAAAAGCAGGGATCACCAGGAAGATCGGGATGACACTCTTCTGGGAGATGCATAAAACCTTCTCCGATTACCTCGACGACATCAGCACAACCTATTACCTCGACGGGGCGGTGATCGATCCGAATGATCCGGGACAATACCTCTCCGATCCCACCATGAGCTACCAGCCGGGCATGCAGAGAGGAAATTCGCGGAACCAGGACTGGTATTCTTTTTACGGTATCACAATTACTTATAAATTTGCACTCGACGGAAGTAAGCGCTGCAAAGATGCTTACAACTTTTGATCTGACATTGCCTTCATGGAGATAAAGGAGCAGATAAACAGGGAAAAGTTACCGGGCCACGTAGCCGTAATCATGGATGGCAACGGTCGATGGGCACGGAAACAAGGCTTTGCAAGGATCAAGGGCCATGAAAAAGGTGTGGGCGCGGTGAGGGATACTGTTGAAGCAGCAGCTGAGCTGGGGATTCGGTATCTGACCCTCTTTGCATTTTCAACAGAAAACTGGAATCGTCCGAAATACGAGATCGATGCCCTGATGAAGCTCCTGGTCGAGTCGATCCACAACGAGATGAAAACCCTGATGGATAATAACATTCGTCTGGCAACCATCGGGGATCTTCAATCTCTCCCATCAAAGAGCCAGCAGGAGTTGAAAAAAGCAATGGATACTACCTCCGGCAATACCGGTCTGACACTCGTTCTGGCACTCAGTTACAGCTCCCGCTGGGAAATCGTTGAAGCCTGCAGGAAGATCGCAGAAACTGTTCAGAAGGGAGAGATGAAGCCGGAAGAGATTGATGTACATTCGTTTACAGCAGGACTTACCACCGTTGGTATACCCGATCCTGAACTGCTTATCCGAACCAGTGGGGAGTACCGGATCAGTAATTTTTTACTTTGGCAGATTGCATACACCGAACTCTATTTCACACCAACACTCTGGCCGGATTTTAACAAGGAGGAGTTTTTTCGTGCCATCCTGGATTTCCAGAACCGCGAACGGAGATTTGGCCTGACCAGTGAACAGATAACCAAAGTAGAATCTGCCAAGAAGAAACGGACTCAATGAAGCTAAGATCTCTCATCATTCTCGTTTTGGCAGGTATGATCTTACACCCGGTTGTGGCCCAGATTGCTCTGGGCGATATAGAGATTGACTACAGTAATCCGAAAGAGTATGAGATTGGCGGGATTACTGTCAGCGGAGTGAAATACCTTGATGGCAATGTCCTGATCATGCTTTCGGGATTGACGGTAGGAGAGAGGATCCAGGTGCCGGGTGACCAGGTCACCTCTGCTATCAAGAAGCTCTGGGACCAAGGGCTGTTTGAAGATATCCGGATCACCGTGACCAACCTCATCGGGAATCAGATATTCCTTGATATATACCTCCGTGAGCGTCCCCGCCTGTCGAAGTTCTCCTTTACCGGCATTAAAAAATCGGACGCGGATAACATCCGGGATAAGATCCGGCTGGTCAAAGGGGACTATGTGACCGATAACCTGATCATCAAGACCAGGAACATCATCAAAAAATATTTCGAGGATAAAGGTTTTCTGAATGCCGATGTAGAGATAGAGCTCAAGAGGGACTCAGCCACGGCCAACCAGGTCACCATGGTAATCAACATCAGTAAGAATGGACGGGTGAAGATTCAAAATCTGGATGTGCATGGCAACGAACACCTTACTAACGAACAGATCTCTGCTGTCTTTAAAGACACCAAGGTGAAGGCTGTGTTCAACCCGATGGATGGGCTTGATAAGATGATCTGGGAGTCGGCAAAGGCCGCCCTGCGAATCGATTTTGTTGAGATTGCCAGCATCATTCAGCAACATTCCTTTAGCACCGTGAGGATACGTATCTTCAAAGCGTCGAAATTCATCCCCGACGATTACGAAGAGGACAAGATCAACCTGATCACCAAATATAACTCACTTGGATACAGGGATGCCCGGATCATTGCCGATACGGTGACGCGCAACGATGACAACACCATCAATGTGAATATCTGGGTGGAAGAGGGCCCGAAATATTACATCCGGAAAATCAGCTGGGTAGGGAATGCCAAATACAACGATCCTTATCTCTCCCGCTTTCTGAAAGTCAAACCCGGTGATGTTTACAACAAGGAGGCGCTTGAAGCAGCTCTGAGTTATGATCCCAACGGGGGTGACCTTCGTTCGCTATACATGGATGACGGCTATCTCTTTTTTGATGTAATTCCTGTAGAGGTACGGGTGGAGAACGACTCGATTGACCTGGAGATCAGGATGCATGAAGGAAAACAGGCTACGGTCAACAAGGTGACCATCACAGGGAATACCAAGACGAATGATCACGTGGCGTTGCGGGAAATCCAGACCCGGCCCGGACAGCTGTTCAGCCGCGACCGGCTGATCCGCTCACAGCGGCAGCTTGCCCAGTTGCGATACTTCGACGCCGAGAAGCTGGTCCCTAATGTCAATCCCCATCCGGAAGACGGGACCGTGGATATCGAGTACGTCGTGGAGGAGACTTCCGCCGATCAGATCGAACTTTCAGGTGGATGGGGATATGGACGTATCATCGGAACCCTGGGGCTCTCTTTCAACAATTTCTCCCTGCGCAACATATTGAATTTCAAGGCATGGCGACCTATCCCTTCAGGCGATGGCCAAAAGCTAAGCCTCCGGGTTCAGACGTATGGGAAAGGATACTTCAGCTATAGTTTTTCTTTCACGGAGCCGTGGCTGGGTGGTAAAAAGCCACTGGCCCTCAGCCTCTCTTACGTCCACTCGAAGTATTCCAACGGGTTGGACAAAAGCGACTCTCTCTATGGTTATTTCAAGATTGACGGGGTCTCGGTAGGACTTGGAACCATGCTCAAGTGGCCTGATGATTACTTCTCACTCTACAACAGCATCAACTACTTCAGGTATAATACCCGGAACTACTCCGCGATCTTTACCTTCGGTGGAGGAAACGGAGCTTATAACGCCCTTTCCTACACGATCACATTATCACGAAACTCCATCGACAATCCGATATTCGCCCGGTCCGGATCCGAAATGGCGGTTACGCTTGAACTTACCCCGCCATACAGCCTCTTTCGCAGCGGACCGGTTGACTACGATACAATGCCCTACAACGAACGGTATAAATGGGTGGAATACTACAAAATCAAATTCAAGGGATCGTGGTATATCAACCTCATCGGAAAGCTGGTGCTTTCTCCCCGGATACAGATCGGTTACCTGGGAGCTTACAACTCTAACCTGGGGGTGACTCCGTTTGAACGTTTCTACCTCGGAGGCGACGGACTTACCGGTTATAACAACATGGACGGACGGGAACTGATTGGGATGCGTGGATATGCCAATAACTCGTTGACACCAGGTTATCCCAATACGATTGGGGGTACGGTATACACAAAGAATACACTCGAATTACGCTACCCGATCTCTCTGAACCCGAGTGCTACCATTTATGCCCTGGGATTCCTGGAAGCCGGTAACGACTGGGCACGCTGGAAAGATGTCAATCCCTTTAACTTATATCGCTCCGTAGGATTGGGGATCCGTGTCTTTTTGCCGATGTTCGGGTTGCTGGGACTCGACTGGGGTTATGGACTGGATGCTGTGCCAGGCGTACCCGGAGCAAATGGAAGCCAGTTCCACTTCTCGATCAATTCGTCGATTGATTAAAAGATAAATATTAACCATATCAAATAAATACAAAGCATTAACTATCGCGCATCTCGCATCATGGATCGCGAATCAATAAAAATTACAACTATGAAACGGATTACGTTAACTTTCATCGGGCTGGTATTCGCCATGACCCTGATCCAGGCACAGAAGTTTGCCTATGTGGACACCAAATACATCCTGGATAACATCCCGGAGTATGCGGAGGCACAGGCTCAGATTGATGAGCTTTCAGTCCAGTGGCAAAAGGAGATCGAAGATAAATTTGCAGAAGTGGAGAAGATGTACAACGAATTCCAGGCACAATCGGTGCTGCTTCCCGAAGAGATGAAGGCAAAGAAGGAACAGGACATCGTTGACCTGGAACGGGAAGCGAAAGATTTGCAGCGGAAGTATTTCGGGAAGGAAGGGGAGTTATTCAAAAAACGCCAGGAACTGGTCAAACCCGTCCAGGAAAAGATCTATAATGCCATCCAGCAGATCGCTGAAGATTACAACTATGCCGTGATCTTTGACAAGGCAGGAAGCCTCACCATGATGTATGCGAATCCCAAGTACGACATCAGCGATGATGTGTTGGATCAGTTGGGCGCTGCCATGGGATCACGAACCCGTAACCAGCCTTCAACTGGTGAAAAACGAAAATAAACGAGCCAGACAATACGTAAGTAATCATATTTTTTCTATTTTTGCGAACCCAAAAGTACAAACCCATATTTAAAAGAAAACAATGAAAAAGTCAGCAAAGATCTATGCCGTAATGGCGCTCTTGATCGGTATAGCTTTCAGCTCCCAGGCTCAAACCCAAGCTCCTTTGAAAATAGGATATGTTGATTTCAACACCCTGTTGCAGGCCATGCCAGGTATTGATTCCGTCCGGAACGCACTTCAGGTATACCAGCAGACGCTTACCGACCAGATGGACCAGATGCGGGTAGAGTTTGAAAACAAGTATCTCGACTATCAGTCTAAAGCAGCTGGAATGTCAGATATCATTAAGCAGAACAAAGAACAGGAGCTACAGCAGCTGCAGGAGCGAATTGATGCCTTCCAGGCGCAGGCCCAGCAGGATCTTCAGAACAAGCAACAAAAACTCCTTCAACCACTCATCAATGAAGCCAAACAGGCTATCTCGGCAGTGGCCAAGGAAAAGGGGTATACCTATGTGCTGAATGCCATCGAAGATGTGGTGCTCTTTTCAACTCCGGTCCATAACCTCCTTCCGGCTGTAAAACAAAAACTGGGGATCGAGTAAAAAGGTTTTCAAATCAGCTTTTCATCTTTCGGTAGTCAAGCGAATAGTGCAATCCCTTGTTCTCTTTACGGGTAGTAGCTTGTTTGATCACCAGGTATGCCACATTGATCATGTTGCGCAATTCACTAATGCGTGGGGTGAGGATGGATTTGTTGTAGAGATCTTCCGTCTCTTCATAGAGCAGGTTGAGGCGGTCGAGTGCCCGTTGCAGGCGAAGGTTGGAGCGAACGATGCCTACGTAGCTGCTCATGATCGCCTGGAGCTCCTTCTGCGACTGCGTGACCAGGATCATCTCTTCGGTGAGAACCATCCCTTCTGCATTCCAATCGGGGATCGCATTGCAGTAATCGATATGTGAAAGACATTCGATGGCATGCTGACTGGCCCGGTGAGAGAAGACTACCGATTCGAGCAGTGAGTTCGAAGCCAGCCGGTTGGCTCCATGCATACCGGTGCTTGCACATTCACCGGAGGAGTAGAGATTCCGGATGGTGGAGCGGCCAAATTCATCGGTTTTGATCCCTCCACAGATATAGTGGGCTGCAGGAACAACCGGGATCTGGTCGCGTGAGATATCGATTCCCAGACTCAGACACTTGGCGTAAATCCTGGGGAACTGTCGAATCAGGTCATTCTTGTCCAGATGCCGGCAATCGAGGTAGACAAAATCCTCTCCGCTGATCTTCAGCTCATTATCAATTGCCCTTGCCACAATATCGCGGGGAGCAAGGGAGAGGCGCTCGTCGTATTTCTGCATGAACTCCTTTCCGGAGTAATCCTTGAGGATCGCTCCAAAACCACGTAGTGCTTCGGTTATCAAAAAGGAGGGACGTTCCTGCGGATGGAAGAGTGCGGTGGGATGGAATTGTACAAACTCCATGTTTTCAATCACCCCTTTGGCACGGTATACCATGGCGATCCCGTCACCGGTGGAGATCGTGGGATTGGTGGTGTTGCTGTAAATGTTGCCTGCCCCGCCGGTAGCAACCAGCGTTACTTTGGCGAGGATGGTGTCAACCTGGTTGGTTTTGGGATTGAATACATACACCCCGTAGCAGGTAACATCGGAAGTCCGGATGTTTACCTCTATGCCCAGGTGGTGCTGTGTGATGATATCGATGGCGTAATGGTTCTCCAGCACCTCTATCTTCGGATGCTTCCGTACCTGGTCGATCAGCGTATCTTCAATCTCCTTGCCGGTGCTGTCTTTATGGCGTAATACGCGATACTCGGAGTGACCTCCCTCTTTGGCCAGGTCGTAATGGCCCGACTCGTCTTTATCAAAATTGGTTCCCCATGAGATCAACTCCCTGATCCGGTCGGTCGACTCCGTAATGGTGAACCTTACGATCTTTTCGTTGCAGAGGCCATCTCCCGCAATGATGGTATCCTGGATGTGCTTCTCATAGGTATCGGGGGTGTGCATGACCGCTGCAATCCCACCCTGGGCATAGCTGGTAGCCGTGTCATCCATCTTCTGCTTGGTGACGACGCATACCTTCCCATGTTCTGCCACTTTGAGAGCAAATGTGAGGCCGGCTATTCCCGACCCGATGACCAGAAAATCAACATGGGTTCTCATAGTTATCCTCAGATATCGAGAAGAACCTGGTACAGATCCTCCCCGGCTGTTAGCATTTGACCAGGCTCTTCCATGAGTTCTTTCACTTTTCGGGCAGTTTGATCAGGATTCGTTCAGGTGGTGCACGATCAAGTGGAGGGAGGCATTCCCGATGCCAATATGAAAATGTATCCATCTCATAAGATTCACCGAATGTTGAAACAATGTTGCAAAAATAGAGTATAAATCGCTACCTTTGCCGCAAAATTTTACCTGGGAATGAATTATCTACAAGACTATATTGAGACTCACAAAGATCGCTTCCTGCAGGAGTTGTTCGGGCTGATCAGGATATCCTCCATCAGCTCTGAGAAAGAGCACAAGGAAGATATGATCAAAGCTGCTGAATACTGGAAAAAATCAATCCGTGAAGCTGGTGCCGACAAGGTTGAGGTAATCTCCACGAAAGGGAATCCGGTAGTATACGGAGAGAAGATTGTTGACCCATCCTTACCAACGGTTCTTGTATATGGGCATTACGACGTGATGCCGGTAGATCCCCTGGATCTCTGGGAATCCCCTCCCTTCAAACCCGAAGTGCGAAACGGGAAGATATATGCCCGTGGAGCCGATGATGACAAAGGGCAGGCTTTTATGCATGCCAAAGCGTTTGAGCTGATGGTGAAGACCCACACGCTTCCCTGCAACATCAAGTTCATGATAGAAGGGGAGGAGGAGATTGGCTCTCCCAGTCTTGCCGCATTCTGTGAAGAGCACAAAGAGATGTTGAAATCGGATATCATCCTGGTTTCCGATACGGGTATGATCTCGATGGATTGTCCTTCGGTAACTGTTGGATTACGCGGACTGGCCTACATGCAGGTAGAGCTGACTGGCCCGGATCATGATCTTCATTCAGGCCTGTTTGGAGGTGCTGTTGCCAACCCAATCAACGTGCTTACCAAGATGGTGGCATCCCTTACCGTTGAGGATGGAAAGATCAACATTCCTGGATTTTACGACGATGTATTGGTCGTGAGCGAAAAGGAGAGGAGGCTGATGGCCCAGGCGCCTTTCAGCGAGGAAGATTACATGAAGGCGATCGATGTGAAGGCGCTGGATGGGGAAGCCGGATATACAACCCGCGAACGGACCGGAATCCGTCCTTCGCTCGATGTCAATGGAATCTGGGGTGGTTATACAGGAGAAGGCTCTAAAACCGTACTCCCATCCAAAGCGTATGCCAAGATCTCGATGAGATTGGTACCCAACCAGGATCACAAAAAGATAGCCAAACTTTTTGAGAAGCATTTTCAATCGATTGCCCCGGATACTATCAGGGTAAAAGTGACTGCATTGCATGGCGGACAGGCATATGTATCTCCGATCGATACCCCCGGGTATATGGCGGCCAGCAAAGCGATAGAAGCAACGTTCGGAAAAATTCCTGTCCCGGCAAGAAGTGGTGGCAGTATCCCTATTATCTCCACCTTCGAGCAGATTCTTGGAGTGAAATCAATCCTGCTGGGATTCGGTCTGGAGTCGGATGCCTGCCACTCTCCCAACGAGAACTACCCACTGAAGAATTTCTACAAGGGCATCGAGACGATCCCCTATTTCTTTAACTATTTCGCAGAACTTGCAAAATAGATCCCGTGCTATTTTTGTTGGTTTTTACGGAAGGCCTCTACCCCTTTATCCAGGAAGTTGATGAATCCCTGTATATTGGTATCAAACGCCCGGGGAGGGATCAGCATTTTGCCGTTGGTGTCGAGTAAAACGTAATAGGGCTGGGCATTGACGTTAAAACGGGAAATCTCAAAATCCACATTTTTCCTGCCCAGGGTCTTTTTCACCTTTCCATCGACTGTGGAAGTAATCCACTCGGATTCAGGTAGTTCTGTCCGCTCATCTACGTACAGCGCTACGATGATGTAATCATCCCGTAGCCGTTTCATTACCTCAGGGTCGGGCCATACAGTACGTTCCATTACCTTGCAGTTGACACAACCGTGACCGGTGAAGTCGATCAGGATCGGTTTGTTCAGCTGTTTTGCGCAGGCCAGGCCCTGTTCGTAATCAAAATACCCCTGCAATCCATGTGCAAGCTTTAGCTTGTCACCATATCTCGGTTTATCGCACAACCGCCAGGCATCCTCCGCGGCCGGTCCGCTTCCCCTGTGTTCCTGGATGAGTTCAATGAGGTTGAACGATGATTCAGCAGGCAGGAAAGCCGAAACTGTCCTCAGCGGAGCGCCGATCATGCCGGGCAGCAGGTAGACTACGAATGTGAAGGTGGCGATGATCAGTAACAGACGAGGTACTCCAATGTATTTCAGGTCGCTGTCGTGCGAAAATTTGATCTTCCCCATCAGGTATAAGCCCATCAGGGTGAAGAGAACGATCCACACAGCGATGAAGAACTCACGGGTGATGCCCCAGCCAAGAGCCTGGTTGGGTACCAGCAGGAATTTCATGCCAAGAGCCAGGATGATAAAGCCCAGGACCACTTTCACCGAGTTCAGCCAGCCACCTGATTTAGGCATCTTGGCCAGCATCGAAGGGAAGAAAGCCAGGATGGTGAACGGCAGGGCGAAGGCTACAGAGAAGCCAAACATCCCTATGGTGGGTTTCAGGATGTTGCCGGAGGAGGCCTCCACCAGGATGCCCCCGATGAAGGGAGCCGTACAGGAGAAGGAGACGAGAACGAGCGTGAGAGCCATGAAAAAGGTTCCGATCAGTCCTCCTTTGTCCACCTGCTGATCTGATTTATTGGTTAGTTTGGAGGGGAGTACGATCTCGAACAGACCGAAAAAGGATGCAGCAAATGTCGCAAAGAGTAAGAAGAAGATGATGTTTGTGATCCAGCTCGAACTGACGTTCTTGATGGCATCGGACCCAAATAACAGGGTTACCAGCACCCCGATAAAGGTGTAGATCACAATGATTGAGAGGCCATAAAAGAGGGCATTCACTTTGGCTCCGAGTTTGCTCTTACTGCTGCTCATAAAAAAGGTGACGGTCATGGGGATCATTGGATAGACGCAGGGTGTGAGCGCACCGGCGAATCCGGCCAACAGGGCAACCACGAAAAACACCCAGAGGGAGCCGCTTTCTGTTGCCGGTTCTTCCACCGGGGATTCGATGGTTGTAGCTGTGATCTTTTCGGATTTTGCCTCTTCCCCGGCCATCATGGAATCGGACCGGACTTCCTGGTTTTCTACAACCGAAATCACCTGCTCGGGCTGTTTTTCTGCCACAGATGGTTGAATGGCTTCCAGCTTATATTCGAAGTCAACCCCGGTAGGAGGTAAACATCGCTTATCATCGCAACACATGAACTCCAGTTCACCGGTGACGGTAAATGCCTTTGGAGTGAGGATCTTGATCTTCTGTTTGAATACAATCGTCCCGTCAAAAAATTTCAGGTTCATCTCAAAATTAGGATCGTATTCTTCCACTCCCTCCGGTTCCGTTACTTTTCCAACCAGTTTGAAGTTGTCACTTGGTTTGAAAGTAAATACAGTTGGGAGGGGGCCTCCCACGGGAATATATTGGGAGTAAAGGTGCCAGCCTTTATCAATTTTAGCAATGAGCATCAGGATTGCTTCATCCTGTGATGTCCGTTCCGACTCGAACGACCACTTTACCGGATCCAGCACCTGGCTGAAGGAAATCAGGGGTATTAATAACCATACAAATCCTGCCAAAGCAAATTTTTTCATGTGATTCAGCATTGTTTTTTTAGATGCGCAAAGGTAGATAATTTTATCTTACCGGGGATGGTAATCAACCACCCATAACTCCCTGGAACGGGTTGAAACGCGGTAACGGTGGTCGATCCGGTGACCGATCACCCAGGCAATACGGTTTCCGGAGCAAAGCAACCAGCACTGTTCTTTACCGGGGATCGGTATCTTTTCGTCAATGAAAAAATCACTCAGTTTTTTCCGTTTATTCATGCCAAACGGATAGAAATAGTCGCCCGGTTTCCATCTTCGGAGGATCAGCGGGAAGGTGAGTTTCTTTTTGTCCAGGGTGGCCCTGTTCTTATCGGCGCTGATCTGATAACCGGCCTCTCTGGTGAACGATTGAATGGATAGCCGGATGGGTTTCGTTACATTCTTAGTTGCTTCGTTAACAAGATACTCCCCTGTGCTTGCATGCTGTTCTGCGGAAGGAATCATAGTTATGATCAGCTGGTTGCGATCTTTGATGATCCGGTGAGTGGATGAGTAAAATGCCTTCCCGCTCTCCTGGTCGAGTGATCTGATCAGGTCCCGGATGGTGGCTTCATTGAACTCAAATGGGGTAAGCAATTCATACAACCAGGCTGAAAGTGGTTCCAGCTTCCGGAGTTCGACAATATGGATGATCCAATGGTCTTTCATGCGCCGGATCAGGTTCTTCCGGCTCTTTTCGACCAGGGGTTTCAGGATCAACTCGGTCTCCTGTATCCGGCTGATGGTGGCTGTAATCTGTTTCGCGTAATCGGGATCAATGGAGTGGAGCAGCGGGATCAGCTGATGCCGGATTTTGTTCCTGGCATATTTGAGGGAGCTGTTGGAACTATCTTCGCGGAATGAGAGATCGTGTTTCCGGGCAAACCGGAAAATATCTTCCCGCGATGCGAACAGGAGGGGCCGGATCACCTTTCCTTGCCTGACCAGTATCCCATGCAATCCTGAGATGCCTGTCCCACGGAGCAGGTTGATGAAGAAGGTCTCTACCTGATCGTCCAGGTGATGGGCAGTAGCAATCCAATCGAATCCTTCCTTATGGCGGGTCGCTTCAAACCACTCATAGCGAAGCTCTCTCGCCGCCATCTGGATAGATACTTTATGGGTATCTGCGTAATCTACGGTGAAAAACCGTTTCGAGAAAAACGGAACGCGGCAAGAGACCGACAGCTCTCCTGCAAAACGTTCATCCTCTTCCGACTCCTCTTCCCGCAATTGAAAATTGGCATGTGCGATTCCGAAGGGATAACCAGCCTGATGGAATAAATCCACCATTACCACCGAATCCACCCCTCCCGATACCGCCAGCAGCACCCGGTCATCCGGCTGAAACAGCCTCTGTTCTTCAATGAAAGATTTGAATCTCTGTAACATCCAGGCAAAGATACAACAACTGGATAACTGGATAACTGGATTACTTAATCTCCCACGTATCTCCGCTTTTAAACAGGTGATCCATCTTTTTGATGGGGGCATCCTTTTGCCCGAGGCGGATCTTCTCCTCCACAAGGTCGTCGTAGGTGGGAAACATGGCCGACCGGATGACGCCGAAAACCTTCGGAAAATGAGGCGGTCCGAGTTTAGCCAGCATCATGTGGATCCAGGGATCCGGGTTGTAGCGGTCATGGACGAGGATATCGTCGATGGTAATGTTGTTGTTACCAAGTTCCACGACTTCGAGCTCGGTTCCGTTAAGCCGTAATCCTTTCTCCTTGTTGTGCCCGAAGAGAATGGGTTGTCCGTCAATGACCACACACATGTGATCGTCGCGGTTCTCTTTGCTGGTGATGCCGAAGTGGGCTTTATCAGCAAAGATGATGCAGTTCTGCAGGATCTCAACGATGGAGGCGCCGTCGTGTTTGGCTGCTTCAAACATCGCCTCTGTCATCATGGTGAGGTCGTTATCCGGAACCCGGGCAAAGAAGGTCCCCTGGGCGCCCATTACCAGTTCCCCGATGTTGAACGGGTGTTCAATGGTGCCGTGCGGGCTGGATTTGGTTACCGTGTTCATGGGGGTGGTGGGAGAGTATTGTCCCTTGGTCAGGCCATAGATCTCGTTGTTGAAGAGCATGATGTTGAGGTCCACATTCCGGCGGATGGTGTGGATGAAGTGGTTCCCGCCAATCGCCAGAGAGTCACCGTCACCTGTGGCAACCCATACGCTCAGGTGTGGGTTGGCTACCTTTATACCCGTGGCAATAGGCAGTGCCCGCCCGTGAATGCCATGGATTCCATAGGTATTCACATAGTAGGGGAAGCGTGAAGAACACCCGATTCCGGAAACAAGACAAAAGTTCTCCTTTTTGTATCCAAGTCTGGGGAAGACGCGTTCTACGGCTGCCAGAATAGCATGAGCGCCACAACCGGGACACCATTTGACCATCTGATCACTTTCAAAATCGGCTTTCTCAAGCTGAACCGTCGTTCTCTCTATGGTTGAATTGATATATTCCATGGTTATTTTTCTTCTAACAGTTGGTTGAATTTATCCGTTAACTCATTGATCATGAAAGGAAGTCCCTGCACCTTATTAAACTGGTGGATGTTTGGTAAGGTGAAACTCATCCGAAGATAGTTCACAAACTGACCTGCATTTAGCTCACACACCAGGATCTTCTTGAAACCCTTCAGGATCTTTTCAGTATTTTTCGGCAACGGGTTGATGTAGTGGAAATGAGCATGACTGATCTTCTTGCCTTCTTGTTGCATCTGTTGTACGGCCGAATGGACTGCCCCGAAAGTTCCTCCCCAGCTGACCACGAGCAACTCACCCTTTTTAGGTCCGTCAATCTCCTGTTCAGGGATGTAGTTAGCAACTCTGGCTACCTTCTCAGCACGCAGTTCGGTCATCCTCTGATGGTTCAGGGGATCGGTGGATACAGTGCCGGTGATGTTCTCTTTCTCCAGTCCGCCAATCCTGTGCCGCAATCCTTCTGTCCCCGGGATGGCCCAATCTCTGACCAGCGTTTCCGGGTTCCGTTTGTATGGTTTATAAGTAGAATCATTGGGTTTGGCAACGGGTGGATGGATGGGTGGCATGTTAACCATCCTTGGATCCCGGAAAAGGGCCGATCCGAATCCCAGATACCCATCGGTTAACAGGATGCAGGGGGTCATGTGTTCCATCGACAGCTTTGCTGCCATGTATGCATAATAAAAGCAGTTGTCGGAAGATGAAGCAGCGATCACGATCACGGGACATTCCCCGTTTCGGCCAAAGAGGGCCTGCATCAGATCCGACTGCTCCGATTTGGTAGGCAGTCCTGTAGACGGGCCTCCCCGCTGTACATCTACGATCACCAGAGGTAGTTCTGTCATGACCGCCAGCCCGATCGCTTCGCTCTTCAGCGAGAGACCGGGGCCGGAGGTGGTGGTGCAGGCCATCAATCCGGCATAGCTTGCTCCGATGGCGGAGCATATTCCTGCAATTTCATCCTCAGCCTGGAAGACTTTCGCGCCAAGCGACTTGTGTTTGGCCAGCTCCATCAGGATCTCTGAAGCCGGAGTGATAGGATAAGAGCCCAGGAAAAGTGGGCGCTTCGATTTCTCGGCAGCAGCCAAAAGCCCCCAGGCAGTAGCGACGTTCCCGGTAATGTTCCGGTAACGGCCGGGTGGCAGCTTTGCAGCAGAGACCTGGATGACCGATGCGATGGCCTCAATCGTATCGGCATAGTTGTATCCGGCCTCCAGCACTATTTTATTAATCCTGGCAAGGGTGGGATCCTTTTTGAATTTGGCATCAAAAAACTTAAAGGAGGGTTTTAGCGGACGGTTGAAGATAAAATAGAGCATACCCAGAGCGAACATGTTCTTGCTTCGGGCCGCAGTCTTCGGTTCTACTCCTAAATCTTTCAGACCCTCTTTGGTAAGTGTAGTGATCGGAGCTTTGATCAGGTTGTACTTTGCCAGGCTGTTATCCTCAAGCGGGTTGGAGGTATACCCGGCTTTCTCGATTGCTTTTTCATCGAACGCATCAGAGTCGACCAGCAGGGTGGCTCCCACCTTTGCCCATTTGAGGTTCGCTCTCAGGGAGGCCGGATTCATCACTACGATCACATCACAAAGGTCACCGGTGGTGTAGATCTTAGCGCTTCCCATGTGTACCTGGAATCCGGATACTCCCGGGATGGTGTTCTGGGGTGCCCGTATCTCAGACGGAAAATCAGGGAAGGTGGCCAGGTCGTTTCCTGCGAATGCAGCCGAATCGGAGAAGAGCCCTCCGGCGAACTGCATCCCGTCGCCCGAATCACCCACAAACTTAACAACTACCGATTCCCGCTCTTCTACTGGTCGATTAAATTTTGTCATGACAGGAGGAATTTTAAGTCTGCAAATTTACAGCTTTCATACTCAATTGAAAGAAAAAAGCGAAATCTTTTGCGTATTCCAAAAAATTGTATATTTGCCGCCAAAATCTAAATCACAAACCAATTTCCCGGATGCCGGGATCATAAAAATCACTAAATCATGGCTTACATTATCAACGACGATTGCACCGCTTGCGGAACCTGTCTCGACGAATGTCCCGTTGAGGCAATAGCAGAAGGTGACATCTACACGATTGACCCGGAAGTTTGTACTGACTGTGGTGCTTGCGCCGACGTTTGTCCGGTGGAAGCAATCCATCCGGAATAAAGTTATCTGATCGATCCCTTGTGGTCGCTCGACAAAAACGTGGTATCCTCTCGATTCCACGTTTTTTTTATTCAAAAAACTGCAAGATAACATCCTCCCCGTCAAACACGGCACTGGAGAAATGGGTCAGCCAGTCGCCCAGGACGATTTGCCGGCAACGGTCGTTTAACCGTATGTCAAGCGGGAGATGGTAATGGCCGTAGATCATGAAATCGAGATCAGGATGGTCAGCCAGAACCTCTTTGGAATGGGGGGTGAGTCTCTTCTCAATCATCCGCCGGGTAATATCTTCATCTTTCTGTTCCCTTACTTGTGAGGCATACCTGCTCCGATGCGACCAGTAGAGTGCCATCCGGATGCCGATATCGGGATGCAGTAAGCGGAAGAGCCACTGATTGAACCGGCTGGCAAAGACCTTCTTCAGGAATTTGTATCCTTTATCGCCTGGGCCCAGACCATCGCCATGAGCAAGGTAAAACCGTTTTGAACTGAACTCCCTGAACTCCGGTTCGTGGTGCAACTGTATGTGCAGTTCCTCTGTGAGGTAGCTGAACGCCCACATGTCATGATTTCCCAGGAACAGGTGAACAGGGATGCCGGCATCTGTGATCTCAGCCAGTTTCCCAAGCAGCCGGGTATACCCTTTGGGAATGGCCGTGCGGTATTCAAACCAGAAATCGAACAGGTCGCCCATCAGGTAGATCTCCGAAGCGTCGACACGGACCTTATCCAGCCACCGGATAAAGCGGGATTCACGTTCCAGGCTGCGGGTACGATCAGGAATCCCGAAGTGAAAGTCAGAAACAAAATAGACCTTGTTACCCATGGTGAAAAGTTGGCCCAAACTTACAACTTTTTACTTTACTTCCCTCAACCATTGATGAAAGAAAAGGGTGTGCCGGTTCCCCGGAAAGGTAGCCATCAACCCGCTGTCAACTCTGCGGTAGTCTGCTGCATCCGTTTTCGTCGACAACACCGGCCTCACACCGAAGTGATAGTTGACAACCAGGAGGGTGGAAAAGGCTCCGGCATGTTCCTTGATGAATGCTTTTTCATATTGCCGTTGCGCTTCCCAGATCTGGTTGAACAGGGAATCAACCATCACCGTCAGCTCGAAAAAGTCAGGTTCCCCCTGATGCTTGTCAATGATCAGTTGCAGGGAATCGACTTTTCGAAGATGACCGGCCGTATAGGCATAAAAGGTTTGCAGTAATGCTGACTCATCATTCCCTTCAACCTGAAATATAGATGGGTAGCAATCGAGACTCCCTGTTATCCGGATTGTATCCCCGGGTGATGCAATGAACACAACCTGGTCGCCGGGAGCCACCCGCAGGGCATAAATGCTTGTTTCATCTGCAGCAACGGTGCATTGGAACGTTCCGTTGCCATCAGGCTTTACTGAGTCAATGTTCTGTAATTCAAAGGTTTTTTGTTCCAGCAGAAAGAACTTCCCTGAAGCTCCTTCAATTTGTCCCATGACAAAAAATTGATTCTTATCATGATGAAGGCATGCAGAAAATAACAGGAGCATTATTATTAAACAGATGACTGGGATGGATTTTTTTGTCATTTCGGTCGGTTAATTTTTTCTATACTACCTGAATCTTCTCCGCCTCAATCAATGCCAGGCCTTTAAACTTCAATAACAAATTGACGATGGTTATCACATCTTTCTGGCAGTAGTTGACAATCCGGGGCAGGTCATGGTCCTGCCAGTATACACGACCCACATCGCTTCCCTCTATGTCGTCTTTAGGGGTAGGGATGTCAAACAGGGCAGCCAGCAATTCAAGGGAGGTATAGCTCTTGAAGTCGCCAAACTTCCACAACTCCATGGTGTCGAGATGATTAACCTCCCAGGGCTTTTTCCCGGAGAGATCGAGGATGGCAGGGACGGCAAGACTATTGATCAGCATCCGGCGGATCAGGTAAGGGTAATCAAACTCCTTCCCGTTATGTGCACACAGGAAGTGGTATTTTTTCTCCTGCGCTTTGGCAAGCTGGGAAGCAAAGTCGGTCAGGATAGACGCTTCATCGTCTCCGTAAAACGATTTGATCCATAACGTTCCGTTCCGGTAGATCCCGGTGGAGATGCAGATGATCTTCCCAAACTCAGCATAGATGCCGGCCCGTTCATACAGCTGGGCAGGACTCTTCACTTCAGGAACAACGCTACGGTCGAAGCGGTTCAGTTGTTCGGCTTTTTTATCCCAAAGCTTCTTGAACCGCTCCGGCACTTCGTCGTAGCTGCTGTATCCCGACACGGTTTCGACATCAAGAAAAAGAATTGATTCGAGGTTGATGTTACTTAGCATAGAGGTTAGAATTTTGAATTAAACAAACCACCTTTTTATCAATGGGAAAAGTCACCTCCTTTTCTGTGAGGGTGGTAAGCGGGACCCAGCGAAAACACTGGGCTCCTTCGATCATCCCGGGGAGATCGAATGGAATATCTGTAGTGGGAAAACGCATGGGACCGGTAGCTGTCACGAGGTAATAGATGCTGATCAGTTGCATGGTGGATGGAAGGAGTTTGGTGGGCTGGAAATAGTCGGTTGTATAGATGTGCCTGCCCACATCAATCTCCAGGTCCAGCTCTTCCTTAAACTCCCGCTTCAGGCAATCGATGGTCCCTTCGCCAAACGCAAGGGCTCCACCAGGAAATTTTGTCATCAGGGTATCCATCCGGAACTCATCAGTCACCAGGATCTTCCCGTCAGCGACCAGTAATCCATACACGCGTATATTGAACTGGTTTATCATCATCAATTCTTTCCAGCACGGAGAATTTCTCGTTTCCCGGGAGGGCCCGGGAGCTTTTCGATCGAAAAACCGGCATACCTGAGGTTACGTTTTACCTCCCCTTGGCAGGAGTAAGTTACTAAAAGACCGCCGGGATGCAACATCCGGTACATTCTTTCAAAGATCTCTTTCGTCCAGAGATCCGGCTGCACACCGGGAGCGAATGCATCGAAAAAGACCACATCGAAGGCGGAATCCGGTGGTGTATACTGACGAAGATCAGCCTGGATCTTGGTGAGATGGAATCCCTGGTTCATTTGTTGCGGGACCTCCCAGGGTGCTTCATGGATTTTGTTGAACCGTTCCGCAGCATCGGTCTCCGGCAAGTATGCGGGATAGTTTAACGTTCCCCAAACCGTTCTGTCCAACGGATAGAGCTCAATGGTTGTATAACGTACTTCGCGTCTATGCGACTTTGCGGTTAAGTCTGTCAGCAATGCATTCAATCCCGTTCCGAAACCCACCTCAAACACCGATACCGGATCAATATCCTCACTCACCGCCAGCAATCCCTGCTCAATGAACACATGTCTGGACTCCTGCACCGCCCCGAAGATGGAGTGGTAATGTTCCTTTATCGCCGGAACGAACAGGGTATCAGATCCATCGAGCGTTCGTTTGATTTCTATGTTCAAGGCCATAGGAGTATTGGGTCATGAGGTGATGAGGTGATGAGGTGATGCAAGTGATGAAAGTCTTGGCAATTCATGGCAATTCATGTGCAATCAGCGGATTGTTGTTAAACAAGTAATCGTAATTGGCCAGCAATACCTCGCCACCGGTCACAATGGGAGATTCTTCCGTAAAACGAGGAGGTACTCCATTGATATTCAGTGCTTGTTGTTCTGATTCGCTATACAGGTGAGAGTTATACCTGTTGGCATTTTCAATTTTTTTGCAGGGGCAATGGGTCGTCTTAACTGTGTCAATCAGTTTTTTACGCTCCTCCCTGATGGGGGTCTGAAAATGGTTCCACGCTTTCTTCCGGGCTTCACGGGCGCGTTGAAATGCCCCCTCCTCAATCTGATCCAGCTCGTCCCTTGTTGCCAGATCACTGTCAATGATCCACTTTCTCATCTGGGCAATGCAGTCGAACTCCTTTTCCCAGGCCAGGCGTTCTACAGATTTGTAACGTTCGTGGGAACCGGAGGTGGAGTGTCCCTGCGGCTGGGTCAGTTCGGTTACATGAAACAGGACAGGGGTATGGTCTTTCCGGCAAATAGCAACTCCCTCTTTGAAGGTCTTATAGAGTTCAGGGTAATCCCAGCCCTTGACCTTGTAGATAAGGATTCCGGGGTTTTGGTCGTCCTGTTCAAATCCCTTCAGGGCTTCCGAGATACTTTGTTTGGTGGTTTGGTACTTCCGCGGAACAGAGATCCCGTAGCCGTCGTCCCACACCGCCATGGCTATGGAAACCTGCATCACACCGGCGGCATTCATGGTCTCCCAGAAAGGGACTTCCGAAGTAGAGGCATCGCCAATCATCCCAAAAGCTACCTCATTTCCTTTGTTGGAAAACTGTGTAAACGACTTTAGTCCCGGAGTGTTCCTGTAAAATTTCGAAGCAAGGGGCAACCCAAGAAGCCGGGGCATCTGGCCGGCGGTGGGGGAGATGTCAGCAGAGGAATTTTTCTGCTTCGCCAAATCCTTCCAGTGACCATTTTCATCGAGGCTTCGGGTGGCAAAGTGGTTGTTCATGATCCGGCCGGCAGTTCCGGGATTGACACTCAAGTGTGTATCTCCGTATAGTTGGGCAAAAAACTCCTCAGGAGTGAACAACCCGGAAGCCATCATGAATGTCTGATCGCGGTAATATCCTGACCGCCAGTGACCCTCCTGGAAAAATTTGGCCAGAACCAGCTGAGGCACCTCTTTCCCATCACCGAAGATGCCAAAGTTGGCTCTTCCACCCAGCGCTTCCCGTCTTCCAAGCAAACTCAGCTGCCGGCTCAGATTTGCCAGCCGGTAGTCGGCCAGGAGATCCTCTTTGGTGAATTTTGTCTTGGTCATTCGTTATTTTTTTGCCCCTAAATCCCCTGAAGGGGACTTACTCCCCCTTTAGGGGGTCGGGGGGTCAATAATTCCCTGCCTTGATCTCAAAATACGCCATCGGGTGATCACAAACCGGACATTTGTTCAGGGCTTTATTGCCATAATGCACATGCCCGCATTTCCGGCAGATCCAAACCTGTTTCTCTTCCCGTTGGAACACTTCGTCCTTTTCAATATTTCCTAACAGCTTCAGGTACCTGGCTTCGTGATCGGCTTCGATCTTGGCAATCAGTTTAAACGCTGTGGCCACTTTTGGAAATCCCTCCTCCTGTGCAACCCTGGCAAATTCAGGATAGAGATCCTCCCACTCTTCATGCTCTCCCATGGCGGCTGCTTTCAGGTTTTCAGCGGTTGTTCCGATCATACCGGCAGGGTAAGCCGCGGTGATCTCTACCATGCCACCTTCAAGGAAACGGAAAAAGATCTTGCCATGCTGCTCTTCATTCAAAGCAGTCTCATCAAAAAGGGCCGCGATTTGCTGGTATCCCTCTTTTGCCGCCTGCTTGGCGAAAAACTGGTAGCGGTTCTTGGCTTGGGATTCTCCTGCAAAGGCTTTCAGCAGGTTCTGCTCTGTTTGGGTTCCTTTGATACTTTTTTCCATGATGATATCGGGTTTAATGGTTGAATTTCCAATTTCAAAGATATCAAATTAACACCAGATTAACCGTTTGGTTCTAATCCATCAGAACATAATCAGCCTTTGTCACCTGGCAGATTGGGCAACACCAGTCATCCGGAATGTCTTCAAATGCAGTTCCCGGGGCAATCCCCGAATCGGGATCTCCTTCCGCAGGATCATACACGTGGCCGCAGACTGTACACTTGTATTTATTCATGCTAGCTCTTTTTCCGTCAGCCATGCATAGAGCGGGGCGATATCCTTACCTTTACCGGAAATTTTGGCCATCAGAAGCCCTGGCAATGCTGAAAGCACTTGGTGAGATTATAGAACATGCACCGGCTGGATCAGATCCTGTCCGATCGTAACGGCTTTCTCATTATCCGGAATAAGTTTATGGTGCCTGGCGGGAAGGGATTTCTCCAGCCCTTTATGGATATTCTCCATTTTGACGATTGGTTTCAGCTTCAGGAAACCGCCAAGCACCATCATGTTAAAGACTTTCGACAATCCCATTCTTCCGGCCTCATCGGCAGCAGCAATGGAATAGATATTAATGTCTTTCCGCTCGGGATGTCGCGTGATCCCGTTGGGATCGTAGATTAGCAAGCCTCCCGGTTTGACTGCGTTTTCAAACTTATCCAGGGACTGCTGGTTCAGGATGATAGCTGTATCATATTTATTCAGGATGGGAGAGCTGATCCGTTCATCGGATACGATCACTGTCACATTGGCGGTTCCACCCCGCATCTCCGGACCATAGGAGGGCATCCAGCTTACCTCCTGGTTTTGAATCACGCCTGAATAGGCTAAGATCTTACCCATGGAGAGGACCCCTTGTCCCCCAAAGCCTGCTATAATGATTTCTTCAGTCATAACGTATAGTTCTTATTTGACGATTGTTTCTTCTTTTTCAGATGCTGGATGACTGGATAACTAGATAACTCGATATCCAGGAATCCAGTGATCTAGTTATCTATTTAAGTTTTTCAATCAGTTCACCATCCACCTTGATGTCTCCAATCGGATAGTACGGAAACATGTTTTCCTCCATCCACTTGTTGGACTGTACCGGGGTCATCTTCCAGCCGGAGTTGCAGTTTGAGACAATCTCCACAAAGGAGATCCCTTTGCCCAGATCCTGACAGTCGAACGCCTTTCGCAACGCTTTTTTCGTCTTTCTGACCGCTGCAGGAGTATGAACGGATTGCCTGGTTACATAGTAGGTGCCCGGAAGCTGGGCAATCAACTCGGTGATCTTAAGCGGGTAGCCCATGATGTCGGTATCCCTGCCGTAGGGAGAGGTTGAGGAACGCATGCCCGGAAGTGTGGTCGGAGCCATCTGACCGCCGGTCATTCCGTAAATACCGTTGTTGATGAAGATGATGGTGAAGTTCTCCCCGCGGTTACAGGCATGGATGGTTTCGGCCGTTCCAATGGCCGCAAGGTCGCCGTCACCCTGGTATGTGAAAACATAGCGTGAGGGCCAGAGGCGTTTGATCGCGGTTGCCAGTGCAGGAGCGCGGCCGTGAGCAGCACCAAGCATGTCGATATTCAGGAAATCATAAGCCAGTACCGAGCAACCAACCGGACTGATCCCGATGGTTTTTGACGCAATTTCTTTCTCTTCCAATACCTCCATCAGCATGCGGTGAGCCACCCCATGGCCACAGCCAGGACAGTAGCTGAGAGGACAGTCAACTAGGAGGTCTGTGCGTTTGTAAACCAGGTTTTCTGGTGTTCTCAGTTCAGGATGTGCAAATTTCTCTTCCATGTTAACCTCCTATGATTTTTTCTTCCAAAACCCTGACTACCTCATCCGGCGTTGGAATGATTCCGCCAAATCGTCCGTAATGTTCAATGGGGATGTTGCATCCAACCGAGAGTTGTACATCCTCGATCATCTGTCCAGCATTCATCTCTACCACCAGCATTCCTTTTACTTTTTCTCCTATCTTCCGGATCTCTTTTTTCGGAAATGGAAACAGCGTGATAGGACGGAAGAGGCCTACTTTGATCCCTTTATCCCTTGCCAGCTGCATCGCTTTTTGACAGATGCGGGCCGAGAGGCCGAAGGCAACCAGGAGGTATTCGGCATCCTCACAATCAAGCATCTCAAACTTCACCTCTTTCTCTTCTATCTCCCTGTATTTCTCCTGTAGGCGCAGGTTCAGTCTCTCCTGTCCGGCCGGATCGAGATCCAAAGAGGTGAGGATGTTGTGTTCGCGGGTCATAGGACGGCCGGTGGAAGCCCATGGACACTGTGTGATTACCTCTTCATCGCCACGACGGGGTATTGGATCATCCAGGTAAACCTTTTCCATCATCTGTCCGATCGCTCCGTCGGAGAGGATCATAACCGGTGTCCGGTACTTGAAGGCAGCATCAAAACCCAACTTCACGAAGTCGGCCATCTCCTGAACCGAAGCAGGTGCGTAAACAATGATGTGGTAATCGCCATGCCCCCCTCCCTTAACTGATTGAAAGTAGTCGGCCTGGGAAGGTTGAATGGTCCCCAAACCGGGGCCTCCCCGTACTATGTTGACCAGCAGAGCAGGCAATTGAGTTCCGGCCATGTAGCTGATACCCTCCTGCATCAGGCTGATGCCCGGACTGGACGAGGAGGTCATCACCATTTTCCCGGTCCCCGCGCCTCCGTATAACATATTGATGGCAGCTACCTCACTCTCAGCCTGTAAAACAACCATGCCCGTGGTCTCGTATGGTTTCTCTGCCATGAGGTACTCCAATACTTCCGACTGGGGAGTAATAGGATAGCCGAAGTAACCGTCGCAACCGGC
Organism: Bacteroidales bacterium; assembly: GCA_016783905.1. Classification (GTDB taxonomy): domain Bacteria; phylum Bacteroidota; class Bacteroidia; order Bacteroidales; family FEN-979; genus QYOJ01. The sequence goes on from JADHVQ010000017.1 coordinate 28,592, forward strand.
ACGGATAGCAGCTTCAGCAATCGCTTCATTCCCCTTCATTAATCTTAGTTCGCCCATTAGTTAGTATTTTTAATGTTTTATTCTACAGTGACTTTTGCCCGGTATACCGTAATGACACCATCCGGACAAACCAGTGCGCAATTGGAGCATCCGGTGCAATCATCATTCACCTTGATGGCAAAAAGGTACCCTTTGCTGTTCACCTCCTCCGACATAGCGATACACATAAAAGGACAGGCTGCGATGCATACTTCACACCCTTTGCATCGTTCGATATTCACCACAATGTCTCCTTTGATCTTTGCCATATTATTTGAGATTTTTTATGTTTAAAAGGAAGCACGAAAGTAAAGAAATAAATTCGAAGGATTTATCCTGAGACTTAGGTTTTTTGGGGAAAAGAGGTTAATTTAGAACTGGTTTAATCTAAAGCGCATACGGCAGGGCACGGAAATATTCTTCCGTGAATTGAGGATTAATCTGCTGGTAAAAATCGATAACCAGCCTGGCCTTCTCGCGGATCCTGTCAAACGTATCGACGATGAACCAGAATTGCTCGCCACCAGAGAAGAGATTCTGGGCAAATACGTTGATATCCTCTTCAAAGGCCGATTGGGAATATTTGTTCAGAAATCCAAATGCAAGGAGGTCATAATTGTAATCCAGAGAGGCCTCTCCTTTCTTAATAGCCTCCACTCCGCCAGTGCCATAGGAGAAGTCGGGAGGATTGATGGCTACCCAGCTTCGTTTGTCAAATTGCTTATAAAATTTACGCAGCAAGACACTGGAGAATTCATGATGGAATACCCCCTCCACATACTCGCTTGTACGTTCGGGATTGGAGTTATCATAGGTGAGGTATATCACATCTTTGGTGTTGGTGCCTCCATAAGGGACACCAAAGAAAGTAAGTGATTTCAGGACATATACTTTTCGCAGGTAGACAAACAGTACATCTTCAGGATACTTTGCTATGGCTTTGTTCAGAATATCCATGGCTTCTGTACGGTACTCACGTGGCAGCGAAACCGCATCGGCACTGATCCGTTTGCAATACCAGCTGGAGGGAAACATCCGGGGTTCGCTATTAAACAGGATATCAATCCCTTCCAGGATCGCAGGATGCTCGGGAATATCAATGGGGGCAGCTGAGGTAAGGAGAAGCAGGGGCAGGAACAGAAACAGGGATAGTCTGTTCACTTCAGGTTTTCGTTTGGTATTATCCTGTTGGGTGTTGTTCATAGAACCGTTTTAATCGTTCTTCCAGTTCCGGGAACTGATCACGGAGTACCAGGGATACACAGGCTCTTACACCTTCGTGACGTGTGCTTCCGGTAATGGAAAGGGCAATGGCACTGATGCCGTAATACAACAACTCTTCAATCAGCTCTTCACCGGTGAATCCGGTGTAACTGATGGTAAAATAGAAGCCATCCGCAATAGGGTCATCTTCATCCATGTCGTAGACGATGCGAAATCCATTATCCGTGAAGAGCTTCTTCATGATCTTCGCCTTGTGACCATACTCCTTCACTACCTCTACGAAATTATAAGTCCCTTCATTGGAAGCTTTCAACATGGCAGCCAGGCCATGTTGGGCCGAATGGCTGACGCCTGCACTTAATGCATATACCGTGCCGTAGACCAATGCCCGTCCCAGGATATCCGTGGTGTAGTATCTCAGCAGATCTTCCGACTGCATGTCAAAGAGTTGGTCGGAGACCAGCATCAATCCTACCCGCTGCCCGGCGTAACTGAATACTTTGGAGCTACTGATCAGCAGGATGTAATTGTCAGTATATTTTGCCACTGTAGGCTGGTAAGGGGGGACACCCGGTTGGGAGTAATCCTTGCGGAAGTCCATGGCAATATAAGCCAGATCCTCTATGATCACCACCCCATATTTGGTGGCCAGTTCTCCAATGATCCGTAGCTCCTTGTCGGTGAAACAGACCCAGGAAGGATTATTGGGATTGGAATACAATACCGAATGGATATTCCCCTTGGCGAAGAAGGACTCCAGTTTATCCCTCAACTTATCCCCACGGTAGTCGTAGATGTCAAACGAATCAAACTTCTGGCCAAGGATAATATGCTGTTGCCGGTGAACCGGAAAACCCGGGTCGATGAACAGGGTGGTATCTTTGTCTTTGTTCAGTCTTGCCAAGGTAAGAAAAGCGGCAAATCCTCCCTGCATCGAACCAACTGTAGGGATGCAATGGTGAGGATCAATATCGACATCCAGGAAAAACTTGGCAAACCGGGCCGCCTCTGTTTTCAGTTCCGGGATGCCTTCAATCTCCGGATAGATGGAGGCCACACCAGACTTCAATGCGGCAATTTCCGCTTGAACACCCACCTCAACTGCTTTCAGACCCGGTACTCCCATCTCCATGCGAACAAACTTCTGGCCGGTCTCCTTCTCAATCCCGTTGATTAACCGCTTAATTTCACGAATAGAAGCTTTGCCTATATTACGGATTTTACTCTCTTTAATGTGCCTGCTGACAACCTCAAAAGGAATAGGAGTATTTTTCATTATCCTGATAATTAGATAGATTAGTAATTGGGTCCGTCAGGCAAAATTGTTAAATAATTCCGAAATATCCAATGTTTTTCGGCACTGCAGAGTGGGAGCGGAGATATTTTATTAACAATCGCTTTGTTGAAAACGTGGACAAGCGGACAAGCGGACAAGCGGACTGCCAACTGCCAATTGCCAACTGCCAATTGCCAACTGCCAACTAAAAAGGCGTTTCACTGCCGACGTAACAGGTAATCCCTTCCGCTTCGAGGGTATCCTTGATATGTTGCATCGAAACGGGAGTTGGAATATAAAAATCGCTGGTGAAGTAGGAGCAACCGGTGAGCAGGTATTTTTCGCGTCCCAGGTGATGAAGGGGAAGCAGGTTGATCTCTTTCAGACCGGTTGAAGAGATGAAGCTACCGATCCGGTGGATATGATCTGGCTGGTCGTTGTATCCTGGAACTACAGTCATGCGATAAACCATTCTGCCTTGGAATTCATCGGCCAGCCATTTGGCATTTTCCAGAATATGGCTGTTCGAATGGCCGGTCCACTCCAGGTGAAGATCCGGGTCCATCTGCTTGAGGTCAAAAAAGAGCCAGTCAAGGTAAGGTAGGGAAGGCTCTATGAAGGAGCGGGAAACCTCCCCGCATGTTTCCACGGCCGTATGCACATAGGCATCATGGCAGCGCTTCAGGATTGCAGCAGCGAACGCGGGTTGAAAAAAGGGTTTTCCACCCGTAAGGGTGATCCCTCCCCGGCTTCCCCAGTATTGCCTGTCGCGCTGAACCAGGGAATAAAGTTCACTCACAGAAATGGCATAACCACCTTGCTGTAAAGCTCCGGTGCAACAAGCGGCGGTACAATCAAAGGTAGTACAGGAAATACATTTTTCGCGGTCGATAACCAGCTCCCCGGATTCCTCTGTAATGGCTTGATACGGACAGGCTTCTATACATAGCCTGTCAAGTGTACATTTCTCACGACGGAAAAGAGGTTCGGGAAAAGGATTCTTGCCTTCGGGATGTACGTGATATCAACGGCCCAGGCCTGATTTGGTTTTCCTATTTTAAGTCCTTTAAGAAGATAGGGGCGGATGTATTTGGCATGCCCCAACTTACTCAAGTTTCTTTTCGGGAAAATTGCCATAAGTCCCATTTTCCTGAGTAAGCGACGAACCCTTTTATGATTGACAAGAAAGCCCAATAAAAATAAGAAGTCCTGCATTTGTAGTACACCGTGAGTGGGATGATCCAGGTAATGTTCATCCATTAACCGCATGATGGCCAGGTTTTCTTCTGATTCACCAATCGGTTCGTAATACACCGTGCTACGATTTACTGTTATCAATTCACATTGAGAACGAATGCTTATGTTCTCATCTTCTGCAATATAACTTATTATCTCTTTCATAGACCGGCTCGTTTTGAAATTTTTTTTAGCCAGTCTCGCTCAACTTCTAACTTCCCGATTGTGGCATACAGTGTTTCTCGTTCCGCCTCAAAGTCCACTTCCGGGGGTTGAGTCTCGAAAATCTCGGAGGACCGGTCTATAAATTCCTGTTTCCATTTGGAAATCATGTTGGGATGCACTTCATACCGTTTCGAAAGTTCTGCCAGTGATTCACGTTCCTTTAACGCTGCAATGGCGACTTCGGCTTTAAATGCCGCTGTAAATTTTTTTCTTTTTGTTTTCATATTCCACTGTTAAAATTAAGTTTTTTTCTCAACTTAACCAGTGGTCTGAATTTTGGGGAGTATTATAAGTCGCCATAGCTTTTGTAATGCCCATTTGTTAAGGGATTTGAAAAGCCTGGTGGAGGATGGCAAAATATGGGCCTCAGAAATGATCACGTTGCTTCTGAAGGCTAAAGAACTAAAAGAAACCGTCAAACTGACAAAGAAAATCAAGGGAACAATTTTAGCAGAATATGATGAAATTGTCAGATCAGGCCTTGCCATAGAACCACTGCCGGAAGAAAATCACATAAAAAAACGGGGGAAAAAGAAAAAACCACCCTCTTTGCGCCTGTTGGAAACTTTTTCAAACAGGAAGCAGCAGGTAATGGAATTTTTTGTAAACCCAGCCGTGCCATTTGATAATAATTTGGCTGAACGTGACCTTAGAATGGTGAAATTAAAACAAAAAATATCTGGTTGTTTCCGAACAAAAAAAGGCGCTGAAACATTTTTTAGAATTCGATCCTATATTTCTACACTTAGAAAACAAGGCTACAACATCCTTGACTCATTGCAACTCGCTATTGAAGGCACTCCCGTGAGTTTTGCCTTGGCTAAAGCTGAACAGTAACCAATTTTTTTGAGAAAACTCGTTTCTAGATCTCCCATCCATAATAATGTAGCACCATTTTTTAAGCTATATTGAATGACCGCAGAAATGTTATTAAAACTTTGTCCCTCTTTTGCTTTTACTAATTCTTCCATATAGTACCGATTACTTGTTACAGGCCATAAAATATGTATTCCCGATGAACCGCGTTCAGTATCATTATCATTAAGCCATTTTCTTTCACATCCCATATAAATAAAAAATGATTTTTCCGAATCACGTAATGTATATTCCGGTGGATACTGACCCCCCCATTCCGGAGCAAGCTGACCCCACCATTCCGGTGATACTGCCCCCCCCTGCTGTTGAGAAGCGCTGATTCTTTCCTTGTTGCTATAAAGCCTTGGATATTAGCCTTTTGTT
>JADHVQ010000092.1 GCA_016783905.1 Bacteroidales bacterium
TGGTGCAAATGCCAGCATTACCTTTCCCCAGTTTCTCATTCCCATCAAACAGGAGAAGCTGCCAAAGTCGTTCAGGCCAAAAACCACCCTGAGCATCGGGTATAATTTCCAGCAGAAACAGGATCCTGACTACAACAGACATATTGCCAATGCCTCTTTCGGGTATACCTGGATCCAGAATCCAAGGTTATCTCACACCCTGAATCCCATCGAAATTCTACTGGTCAAAGTCTTCCCCAGCCCTGAATTTACCGCTAAGCTCGACTCACTGAAAGACAAACGGTTTAAGAATCAATACACGGATCACCTGATCCCGGGGCTGAAGTATACCCTCACCTTCAGCAATCAGAATGTATCGAAACACAGGAACTTCTTCTATATCCGCTCCAATCTCGAAACCGCCGGTAATCTCCTGTATGGCATCGATAACCTGTTCAAAGCCCCCAGAAATGCCAACGGAGAGTTCACTCTGTTCAACATCCAGTACTCGCAGTATGTGAGACCAGATCTCGATTTCCGGTTTTACAACCAGTTCGGGAAAGGATTCTCCATTGTCTACAGGTTCTACGGGGGAATCGGGATCCCCTATGGAAATTCCAGTGTGCTCCCGTTCGAGAAGGCTTTCATGGCAGGAGGAGCCAACGATATGCGTGGCTGGAGAATGGGAGACCTGGGGCCCGGCTCCTTCCACAACGATACCGTCAGCCAGAATTTCGGACAGCTGGGGGATCTCCAGCTGCAGCTTCAAATTGAATACCGCTTCCCGATTTACAGCTTCATTAAAGGAGCTCTCTTTACCGATATAGGGAATGTGTGGCTGCTGAAAGATTCACCCGACCTGCCAGGAGGAACCTTCCATTTTAATTCTTTCGCCGGGCAGCTGGGAATGGATGTGGGAATTGGATTCCGGCTTGATTTCGACTTTTTCATTTTCCGGATCGATCCGGCAGTCCCCATCCGTATGCCTTCTCTGGCCGGAAACAATAAATGGCACTTCAGCAAACTCCAGTTTAAAGATATCATCTGGAATTTTGGGATCGGATACCCGTTCTAAAAGCACCAAATCACAAATTCCAAATCACAAATAAGCTCCAAATTCCAATTTTCGAAACAATATTACAACAGTTTGGAATTTACCAAAAAATAGTACCTTTGCACCCTAATTTCGGGAGCATAGCTCAGCTGGTTCAGAGCATCTGCCTTACAAGCAGAGGGTCACAGGTTCGAATCCTGTTGCTCCCACAACATTTAGCCGTTTTTCATTTCTTTGAGAACGGCTTTTTTTATAGTATTTGTTTACACTTATATCGTCTATTCAAGGAAATTTCATAATTATTACATTGGCAGTATGAATGGTCTGATGGGCTCATATGGTTGTTTATTCTCTTTTATTATGTAAATTTGTATTACTGATTTATAACTGATGATTACTCCGCAACAAATCGAACGGATCACGGAACGGATTGTCAAGGTTTATCGTCCGGATAAAGTTATTCTATTTGGCTCTTACGCAAATGGAACTGCTAAAGATATAAGTGATCTTGACTTATTATTGGTAAAAGAAACTAATGAGGATCCGGTTGATCGGGCAGCCGTGGTTCGCTTATCACTCAGAGATTTACTTCTTCCCATGGATATTTTGGTTTACACTCCTGATGAAATCGAAAGGGATAAACATAGAAAGTTTACTTTCATATATCACGTTTTAAAATCCGGGAAAATATTATATGCCAGACAATGATCTGATAACAGCATGGTTGACGAAAGCCAGGCATGACTTGGACACCGCAAAGATTGTTGCATCCAAATTACCGGATTATGATGATACAATTGCTTTTCATTGTCAGCAAGCAATTGAGAAAACCCTAAAAGCATACCTTATACATCTTGACTTAGAATTCAAACCGGTTCATGATCTCGGATACTTATTAAACCTTATAGGAACAAAAGATCCCGAATTTGAACCTGATTTTGAACAAGTGGATAGAATCTCCCGATATGCCGTACAAATAAGATATCCGGATTCCATAATCAAACTGTCAAAGCCTCAAATTCATGAGGCCATTGAGTTAGCAAATCGCTTCTATCAATTGATTATTAATAAAATTGGAAGTGAGAAACCCTATTCTTTTCTAAAAGAGGCATAGCTAGTGATTTGGAATAAAACATGAAAACAAGCAGTAACAGCATCACACTCCTGCGGGCCCTCCTGTTTTTCCTGATCCTTATCGTTGTCCTGACTATCGGTACCTTCTTCTGGATCCGGGCCACCGAGGAGGAAAAGATTGCCGGAGCGCTCAATTTTCTGCGGTTCAAAGACCGGAACCTGGAGATGATGGAAAAGAGCTTCCAAAAGCTTTACGAGGCCGACAACGATTTCTGGTTGTATACGCTTACATATGACAAGGCGTATTCAAAAAAATATTCCGAAGACATCAATGCGTTACTGGCAACCCTGGACTCCCTGCGCCTGGGATTGGAAGCAGACCTCGGTGAGTTGATCTTTATAGAAGAGGCCAGTGAAAGTATCCTGCGTAAGGAGGAGCTTTCAGATAGTTTTATCCGGTTAAAACGGTTGGCCGACTCCCTGCTTGTTGGGGTCGTGAACATGGGGTCCACCCAGCGTAGGACTCAACCCCAGGGGAGCTATAACATCCGGCGATATTATCCCGACCTGCAGGCCATGGGTATGGATACGCTGAGTATTACTACCTCTTCGGAACGGGAGAAGAAGGGCTTCTTCAAAAAAGTCAAAGAGTTTTTTGTCGGAAACACGGAGCAGACCACCACCAAGGATCAGATAACGGTATCCCGCGAAGGAGAGCTCCCGGAAGAGATAGCCGACAGTGCATTAACTATCGACGAAGTTTCCCAGGTGATCGCCGGGCAAACCAACCTCTATTACCAGAACCAGCTCCGGCTCCAGAATTCGTTCCGTAAACGGATGGAAAAACGGGAGATGGAACTAATCCTGACCAATAAGAAGTTGATGGAAGACCTCAAAGAGATCCTTCATCTGCTCGATGACCATGTAGGGAAGCGAAATACTGAAATCCACGGAAGTGCGCTGGCAGCCCTTACCCAATCGACCCGTATCATCAATCTGACCAGCATGGTCAGCCTGGGAATCGTACTCATTCTCCTTTGTTTAATTATCGTAACCATCGGGAAAATCATCCGGTACCAGAAACAACTCCAAACCGCTCGCCGGAAAGCGGAAAATGATGCTGCCGAGAAGAGCCGTTTCCTGGCATACATGAGCCATGAACTCAGAACCCCATTGACCTCTGTTGTCGGATTCACTGAACAACTAAAGCATACTCGGCTTAATCAAACCCAGAAGAAGTATATTTCCTCGATGCGGACCTCTTCAGAGATGTTATTGACCACCGTCAACGATATCCTCGATCTTTCCAAACTGGATTCGGGAAAGATGAAGTTCTTCATCAGTCCGTTCAATCCAGCGTCCGTTGTTGAGGAGATGCTAAACAGCCTCCGCCCGGCTGCAACCAGGAAAGGGCTGAATGTCACCTTCACCAACCTGATGGGAGACAAAACAGTGCTCTCGGGAGACGAGATGCGTTTGAAACAGGTGCTAATCAACCTCCTGAACAATGCTGTGAAATATACGGAACAGGGAGAGATCGTTGTAACGCTTTCCCTGAAACCCTGCAGATCAAAACAGTGCTTGCAGGTACAGATTACTGATACCGGGATCGGGATCTCGAAAGAGCATCTGGCGGAGGTCTTCAGTGAGTATAGCCAGGTCCATGAACAGTCGGGGAAGAAATGGATCATCGGAACCGGTCTGGGGTTACCGATCTGTAAAAAGATCGTGGAACAGCAGGGGGGTAAGATCTGGGCTGAGAGCCAACCCGGAAAGGGTTCCGTTTTCTCCTTTATCATCCCTTACAATATCAGCAAAAGGCCAAGCGAAGAGGTCGCCCCGCCTGAGAAAGGGATCGACACCTCTATCTTTACCGGGAAACGGATCCTGATTGTCGATGACACCGAAATCAACCTGGTGCTGCTGGAGGCCATCTTTGACAAATGGGACGTAAAGGTCGACAAAGCCAAAAACGGGAAAGAGGCGCTGGAGTTGATCAAAGCGCATCCCTATAACCTCATCCTCTCGGATGTGAATATGCCGGAAGTGGATGGCATCGAAATGACCAGACAACTCCGCCGGGATCCCTCTTCTGAGGTATCAAAAATCCCGGTCATTATCTTAACCGCAAACATCCTGCAGGATGAAATCGGGAAATTCCAGCAGGCAGGCGTCACAGACTTTATCATGAAACCCTTCCTGATGTCCGACCTCTACCGGGTGATCTGGAAACACTTGAAATGACAGCAGCTGGAGTTAATCTCTTGAGTTGATGTCCTTGACGGCTACCAGCTGGTCATAGAGACCTGAAAGCGGACGCCAGTAGAGAAATATCGTATACTGGTTCTCGGTTTCCCAGTGATTTCCCTCGAAAAAAGAGACATCCCCCACCGGAAATCCATCCGGTTTAAAAACATATTGGTATCCATAGTAGCCTTGTTTAAGGAAGAGCGAACAAGTATACCTTTTGCTTTGGGGATCATAGACCATCTCATTGGGTGGGGCCATCCGGTAGTCGGCCAGCGCTCCCATGAGGTAAAACTTCCCACCAGGAATCATACTGCTTGAGGGAATGGAAAAGTGCACCCGGGCATAATCCGCTTCGATCTCGCTGTTCTCTGCATAATCCTCATTCCGGATCAGCTTTCTGCCGTTGATATCCTGGTACAGGGTATAGGATTTTCTGGCCCGGCTCATGTCGTCGAGCATATAGACATGGTACTCCCCATCCCAGTCTATCAGCCGGATGTTCTCGGTCTGGTATCGCAGACTTTTGATATCCAGTGTGCGAAACTCATTTCCGCCGTTAAAGGTGAGCGTTGGATCAAACGTAAAATCGAGCTCATCTCCCCGGATAAACCTGGGTTTGGGATTCCGGATGACATTGTCCCACCGTTCATTCTGCATGATCACGATCTTGATCTCCCGGGAGGGATTTGACCAGATAAATCCAGGCATGCTCACGGTAAAATCAACCTGTTGCTTCGAGTAGCTCTCTAACGGGGCATCCGACCTGACCACACGTGCTGCTATCGACACCGAAGTGGGTTGCACCACCATAAACTGCCGGGTAAATACCGGTATTTCAGGGTCATCCTGGTAGACAATCAACAGGTAGTTCCCCGAAATCCCCGGTTTCATATAATGGGAGGGGAAGTAAGCCGTATAGTGAATATATTCCACCGTAGTGTTATACGAATAATCAAACTGTTCGATGATCTCCTCCTGCAACCCGTCAATGTAATCGGTCACCAAAAGATCAGTAGTAGTTTCCCATTCAGCGGTACAGTGACGGATTGTAAACCGGTATGTTTTCAGCGATACATTCAAGTCATCGAAGCTTAGTTTCAATTGCTCCCCGGAATTCACCGCAATGACAGGCATAGCCATCTCAAATCCATCTTTATGCAGCAGCACAGTGTGAATGTTGGGATCGTAAATCCTGTTTTCATTCGGAAAATCCCAGGCAAACAACGCTCCCGAATACAATACCAACCAAAATAAAAGGATTCCTTTGATATGCATGTTTCTGGTTGCTGGTTGCTGGTTATATGGTGCCGTGGTGCCGTGGTGCCGTGGTGCCGTGGCGTCACTCCTCATTTTCTTCGTCCCTCGTCCTTCGTCCCTCTTCCCTCGTCCTTCGTCCCTCGTCCTTCGTCCCTCGTCCTTCATCCCTCGTCCTCCTGAATTCCGCACAGGCGATCCCTGTCGCAACCGCTGCATTTAATGACTCCGCATGATCACCCCGGTTAGCGGGATAACAGGGAATCGATAACCGGTTTGTAACATATCTTAAAATCTCTTCCGAGATCCCATGTGCTTCGCTCCCAATGACAATGATCCCACGAGGTTTGGTATCTGCAGTAAAGATGTTCTCCCCTTCCAGTCCCATCCCATAAACCGGTATATCCTCTTCCAGAGATCCCAGGAATCCGGAAAGCTCCACATGGTTTACCTTCACCCGGGTGATGGATCCCATGGTTGCCTGCACCACTTTTGGATTATAGAGATCCACACAACCTTTAGAGCAGATGAGCTGTTGGATCCCGAACCAGTCGGCAATCCGGATCATGGTTCCCAGGTTCCCCGGATCCTGAATTCCGTCAAGCATCAACGTAAGATCCTCTTTCCGGCAAGCCGGCTTAGTGTTCTCTGCCGGCATCTCGACAACGGCCAGGACCGGGCTGGGAGTGGAGAGGGTGGTGATTCGTTCCATTTCAAATGGTTTGACCTCCTCAACAGGCATCTCCGGTGCAAGGGGGTTGTCCCTGAGCCACTCTGTACTGGCATAGATCTGGCGGATAGGAAAATGACTCCCGGTCAGCTCCAGAACCAGCTTCGATCCTTCTGCCACAAAACAGCAGTGCAGATCCCTGTATTTCTTCTGCTTCAATGACTGGACGAATTTTATCTGGGATTTTGAAATCAAGAAGCTAAAAGTAAGAAAAAAAATGAAACCGGTTATTCCGCGAAAACCTCGAAGCTGATCTCTATGGCAACCTCTTTGTGAAGGTTGATCTTAGCCGTGTAGGTGCCCAGTTCCTTGACATGCTCGTGATCCAGTTGGATCTTTTTCCGGTCAATATCAAAGTTGTGCTGCTCTTTCAATGCCTGGGCGATCTGGATCGCATTGACGGAACCGAAGATCTTCCCCGAATCGGCGGCTTTAGCACCGATCTTTACAACCAGATTCTCCAGTTTCTTTGCCAGATCTTCAGCTTCATTCTGAACATTTTCAGCTTTGTGTGTCTGTTGTTTCTGATTTTCAGCAAGGATCTTCTTGTTTGTTGCAGTGGCAAGAATGGCCATCCCTTGCGGGATCAGATAGTTGCGGGCATAACCCGGTTTTACATTCACCATTTCGTTGGCATATCCCAGGTTGGATACGTCCTGTTTTAAAATTACTTCCATCTCTTCTCCTCCTTATTTTAACAAGTCAGCCACATATGGTAATAACGCCAGGTGACGGGCTCTTTTCACAGCCTGAGCCACTTTCCGCTGGTACTTTGTTGAAGTACCGGTGATTCTTCTGGGTAGGATCTTTCCCTGTTCGTTGATAAACTTCAACAGGAAGTCGCCATCCTTGTAATCGATATACTTGATTCCGCTCTTCTTGAAACGGCAATATTTTTTCTTTTTGGTATCTACCGCAATGGGGGTTAAATACCTGATCTCGCCTGATTGTTGTGCGCTCATCGTCTGTTTCTTTAAAGTGATTACTCCGTTACAGGTTCTTCTTTCAAAGCTTTGGCTTTAGCCCGCTTCTTTTCATTGTAAGCAATGGCATGCTTGTCAAGGGCCACGGTAATGAACCGTAGGATCCGCTCATCCCGTTTGAAGGTCACTTCCCACTCACGGATAATGGTTGGATCAGCTTTGAATTCAATCAGGTGGTAAAACCCGGTGCTTTTTTTCTGGATAGGATAGGCGAGTTTGCGCAATCCCCAGTTGTCCTCAAAGATAATTTCAGCATCCTTCTCTTTAAGGAACTTCTGATACTTTTCTACCGTTTCCTTCATCTGTTCATCAGACAAAACGGGAGTCATAATGAAAACGGTTTCGTACTGGTTTGACATTGTGTTGTTTGTTGTTATTGAATGAATTGATTATTAAAAGGGAGTGCAAAGGTAGAGGTTAAATTTCAGATAACAAAATCAGTGCTACCGCATAAGCCGATATCCCCTCTTCCCGTCCGATGAAGCCGAGGGTCTCGCTGGTCTTGGCTTTGATGGAAAGGTCTCCCTGAGAGATTCCCATGACATCAGAGAGTGTGAAAAGCATCTCCGGAATATATTTACCGATCTTCGGAGCCTGAAGAACCACCGTTGCATCGATGTTTCCGATGGAGTAACCATTCTCCCGGATCAGGGCGCAGGTTTTTTTCAGCAATATTTTACTGTCAATACCTTTGAATTCGTCTGATGTGTCAGGGAAGCGGGTTCCGATATCCCGCAAGGAAGCTGCGCCCAAAAGGGCATCACAGATGGCATGGATGAGCACATCGGCATCGGAATGACCAACAGCCCCTTTTGTATGAGGAACCAGCACACCTCCCAGCCAGAACTCTTTCCACTCTTCCAGCCGATGCGTATCAAATCCGAAACCAATCCGGAAATTCATATTACTATTCGCTTATTGCCCCTAAATCCCCTGAAGGGGACTTACCCCCTTCACTACTTCTCCTTATCCTTGGCTCCTATTTTGTCAAAGTTAAAGAGTAGTGTAAACTGGAGGGTATTTTGCAGCGGGTTGTTGTTCTGGATGGGAATCAGGTAAGAGAAGTCGAGGCCAAAGACATTGTAACGTAATCCGGCTCCCAGTGTGAAAAACTGGCGGTCGCCCTTGTATTTCGACTCCCAGAAGTATCCAGCACGAATGGCAAATAATTTATTATACCAGTATTCTGCAGCAATCACGACATTGATCTCCTCCAACTCCTCTTTGAAACCGTAAGGGGCATCATAGAATGACTGGATCATCCCCTGGGCAACGGATACATCCGGGTCCATCCCTTTTTCAATTTCATATCCCCCATCAGGTAAGGGGATCTGGTGACCAGCGGAATCCAATTTATAGATCGGAGGGGTAGGAATGAGGAGTTTATTCAGATCAACGGCAAAGGATAACCGGTTGTAATCATCGATATCCATTGTAAAGGAGGGTCCTATACGCAGGTTGGTGGGAATAAAATCCCGCAATGTAGAGAAGCTGCTGTAAGAAATCTTAGCTCCAATGTTGGAGATGTTGAAACCGAAATTGATCCACGCTCCACTGAGTCCCTTGATTTCAAGCTCTTTGTGATAATAGAGTGCGACGTCTGCGGCTCCCGACATCCCCGGGCGAACATCATACTTGGTGTAGTTTACCGGAACGAGGTTTGAGTAGATAAAACGAAAAGCAACCGCACCGGACAAGGTCCGGGTGAACTTCCTCGCATAGGTAGCATCAATAGCCCACTCATTGGGTTTAACTTCTCCCAGTTCCTGGCCAACATCATTGGTAAACATAACAGCCCCCATGGAAAAGAACCTCAATGAGAG